>JBILVD010000007.1:0-23158 GCA_044370655.1 Candidatus Deianiraeaceae bacterium
TTTTAGCACGATTTAACAGAAAAACCAAACGATATTCAAAATCCATTGAAATGACTTTCTTAAGCCTAAAGTTGTTGTTTAAAAAATTAAATAATGTATGTTAATGATTTTGAATGCCTCAAAAATGTCAAAACAAAAAACAAAAATTTGTTTTGACATTTAATAAATCTTGCATACTAATAAACAATAGTATGGTATAAAATAATATGCAAAATAAAATCAAAATCAATAATAATTCTGACAGTAAAATATTTTTAATTTTAATACTTATTATTATTTCAGCAATGTTTGGTGCTGCAAGTGTGGGAGCTTATTTTTTACTCTTCAAAAAGCCTTTACAACAACAAAGTATTGACCTTACTCCACCTATCAATGTTTTTGTAACAAAATTTGAAGATGTGCAGAAAAGTGGAGTATTTCCAGCAAAAGTTGTTCCAAAAAAAGTAATTTCAATTTTATCCGAGGCAAATGGAATTATTGTAAAGAAATATTTTGAAAATGGAAACTACATTAAAGCGGGAGACTTAATTTACGAACTTGCATCCAGCTCTTTTGAACTTATTGCAAACGCAAATTACGAAAATTTAAAAAATCAAAAATCATTATTTGAAGAGAAGTTAAATAATAATGAAATTTCGCAAATAGAGTATGAAAAATTTGTAAAAAGCTTGCAAGAAGCAGAAAAAGAAAGCAAAATTGTGCAGAGAGGTTCCTCCAAAATTAAAATTTTTGCCCCTATTTCTGGTTTTTTATCAGACTCTAATGCTACAATTGGCATGCAAGTTTCTGTTGGGCATTCTCTTGGTAAAATTATTGAAACAAGCACTCTTTATATAGATGTAGCAATTTCAAGCAACTTGTTTGAAAAAACAACATCAAATAATTTAATTGTTAAAATTATAAAAGATGAAAAAGAAATCTCTTCAAAGATAATTGCAAAAAATCTTTCTTTAAACGAAACGACGGATAGCTTTATTTTAAGAACCGAAGTTTCAAACTTAAAAATGGATTTACTTCCTAATATGTTTGTTGAAGCAAAGATTTTTTATCCGCAAACAAAAGAAATCTTAATTCCATTCAATTCTTCTATAAGAATGCCAAATGGAATGCTTGCAGTTTTTAAAGTAAAAACAGACGAAACTGTAGAAATAACCTTCTTTAAGGAAAAGGGAATACATAATCAAAATTGGATAGTGGGAGAAGGTTTAAACGAAGGTGAAACAATTGTTTATAATTCAATTCAAAAGATGCGTAATGGAATGAAAATAAAGCCTCAAAAAATTGATTTAAAATAATTTATTTAAGATATGTCGCAATTTTTTATTAAAAGACCAATATTTGCATGGACACTTGCAATTTTAGTTTGTCTTGCGGGTCTAATTTCGCTTCAAGACATTCCAGTAGAGCAATACCCAAAAGTCGCCCCTCCAATCGTTGTTATACAGTCTGCTCTTCCAGGTGCTTCTGCCGAAACTATTGAGAATTCTGTCACTAGTGTCATTGAAAAAAATTTTAGCGGTATTGATAACTTAAGATACTTCTCCTCCTCCAGTTCTTCAAGTGGTGCTTTTAGCATTACATTAACATTTGAGCAAGGTGTAGACTCGGACGTTGCCCAGATGCAAGTTCAAAACAATTTACAGTCCGCAATGCCCTTTCTTCCCCAAGCAATTAAAGACCAAGGCATTGTTGTTAACAAAGCTAACATAGCTGCTCTTATGTTTATTGGAATTAGAAAAACAAATCCTAATTTTAGCGACGATGAGATGAGTGATATACTCTCAACTACAGTAAAAGATAGAATGTCTCGTATTAAAGGTATTGGAGATTTGCAAGCATATGCAAGTGAAATGTCCATGAGAATTTGGTTAAATCCAAATAAACTTTATAATTTGAAAATTTCCGCAAGTGAAGTTGCAAATGCAATTAGAAGCCAAAACATTGATATAGTTGCAGGAAGTTTGGGAGGTCTTCCTAGTGTTTCTGAAAATATGTTAGCGGTGACAATAAAATCTTGGTCAAAAATGAGCAAAATCGAAGATTTTGAAAATATTATTATAAAAACAAATCTTGACGGTTCAAGAGTTTTGCTTAAAGATGTTGCAAAAGTTGTAATTCAAGCAAAGGATTATAATACATATTTTTTATATAATGGAGAAAGGTCTTTTGGGTTGAGAATTCCCGTTCCAAACAAAACAAATGCTCTTAATATAGCACAAAAAGTAAAAGAGGAAATAGTGGAGTTGAATAAAATTTTACCAGATGGAGTTGAGCTTTTTTTACCATATGACACAACACCATTCATAAAAAAATCAATTAACGGAGTTGTAAAAACACTAATGGAAGCCTTCGTTTTAGTTTTTATTGTTATATTACTTTTCATGCAAAATTTCAGGGCAAGCTTTATTCCAACAATCGCAATTCCTATTGTCGTTCTTGGAACTTTTGCCGTATTAAACGCTTTAGGGTTTTCAATTAATTCATTTACAATGTTTGCACTTGTTCTTGCAATTGGTCTACTAGTTGATGATGCAATTGTCGTTGTTGAAAATGTTGAAAGAATAATGGCAGAAGAGGGGCTTTCGCCTTTAGAAGCAACAATAAAATCAATGTCTCAAATTCAAGGAGCTTTAGTTGGAATTGCAGTTGTTCTTTCCGCAGTTTTCATTCCAATGGCATTTTTTGGAGGTTCGGCTGGTGTGATTTACCGTCAATTTTCAATTACAATAGGAGTTTCAATGACACTTTCCGTACTTGTTTCTTTAATTCTCTCACCTGCACTTTGTGCTACCATTTTAAATCACCACTCGGGAGAAGGTCTTTCCAGTTTAAAATTCTTTATTTGGTTTAATAAAAAAGTTACTAATTCATCTTTATTTTATGCAAATGTAGCTAGTTTTATTTGCAAAAGAAAGGTTAGATTTATAATATTTTACTTTTTTATTATTTTAATTGCAATTTTTGTATTCAAAAGAATGCCTTTATCTTTTGTTCCAACTGAAGATAATGGATTTGTTACAATAACTGGGACTTTACCTTCAAACGCCTCAATTGAACGCACAATTGAAGTAACAGAAAAAATAAGACGTTACCTTGAAGCAGCAGAAGGAAAAAACATCAAGGGAATTGCGGCGTTTTCTGGCACAGGTTTTAGTGGTATTTCTCAAAAATCTTTTATGATGTTTATTACATTGAAAGATTGGTCTCTTAGAAACCCAAAAACAGATTCAGCTCAAAAAATTGCAGCAAGGTTATTTCCCGCTATGCTTGGAATTAAAGAAGCTTTTGTCGTGCCATTTTTAATGCCACCGATAATGGAACTTGGAACGGCATCAGGCTTTGAAATGAAGCTTTTGGACGAAGGGAATTTAGGTCACACGGCACTTATAAATGCAAGAAATGAACTTTTATTTAAGGCGTCTCAAAATCCACTACTTTCAGGTGTAAGACCAAGTGGGTTAGATGACGAACCTCAATATATGCTTGATATAAACTATAAAAAGGCAAACGCTTTAGGAGTTGAAATGCCAGAAATTGCAAGCACAATTAGTATTGCTTTTGCCTCTTCTTATTTGGGAGACTTCATTCATAAAGATAGAATGAAAAGAATTATAATGCAAGGCGAAGCAAAATACAGAACAACACAAGAGGATATTTTTAAATGGTTTGTTAAAAATAAATATGCAGAAATGGTTCCTTTAGAAAGTTTTGTTAAAGGAAAATGGACATATGGTTCCCCCCTTCTTGAAAGATTTAATAGCTTATCTTCAATCACAATTCAAGGCTCGGGTGCTAATGGAGTTTCTTCTGGAGTTGCAATGGACGAAATTGAAAAAATCGCAAACACATTACCTAAGGGGATAACTTTTGCTTGGTCTGGGCTTTCATATGAAGAAAAAATTGCAGGTGCAAAAACTTTAGCACTTTACACTCTTTCTGCTTTAATAGTTTTCATTGCACTTGCAGCACTTTATGAAAGCATCTCAATCCCCTTTTCAATTATATTAATAGTCCCTTTTGGTGTTTTTGGGGCAGCGTTTTTCTCTACATTAAGAGGAATGGCAAATGATGTTTATTTTCAAATTGCACTTTTAACAACTGTTGGCCTTTCGGCAAAAAATGCAATTTTAATTGTTGAATTTGCAAGAGACCTTTACAGAGAAGGACACTCCTTGTTAGAAGCAAATATGATTGCAATTAAACAAAGATTTCGCCCAATAATAATGACTTCTCTTGCATTTATGCTTGGGGTTTCGCCTCTTGTTATTGCAACAGGTGCGGGAGCGGAAAGTCAAAATGCAATTGGTGTAGCAGTTCTTGGAGGTATGATTTTTTCAACTTTCATTTCAACATTCTTCGTTCCACTTGCATACATGTTATTTGAAACAAAAAGATAGTCATATGAAAAAATTTATTACAATATTAGCTTTAACTTTAATTTCTTGCAATCTCTCCCCAAAGGAAAAAGTGCCTGAAAATTCATTAAAACTAACACAAGAGGAAAAAAAACTATCTTTAAATGAATTTTTAATGCAAGATATTTTAAAAGAAATTGTAAATGAAGTTCAAAACAATAATTATGATATTAAAATTTCAATGCAAAATTTAGAAATTGCAAAGCAAAATCTAAAAATAGCAAATTCATACCTAATACCTTCCTTTAACGTTAGTTTAGAAAGTTACAAAACAAATGCATCTGTTCAAATGCAACCAAACTACTCTGCTCTTGCTTTAACAACATATGAAGTTGACATTTTCGGAAAAATTCAATCTCTAAGAAAAATTGAAAAAGCACAGCTTTTGATTGCAAAAGAAATGCACAGGTCTCTTAATATTAGCGTTACATATGAAGCATTAAACCTTTATTTTACTCTACTTGCAGAAAAGGAAACTATACAAGAGCAGAAAAAAATCATTACATTACAGGAAGATTATTTTGAATTAATTAAAATAAAGTATAAAAATGAAGTTATAAGCCAAAAGGATTTTCTTAATTTTTCAACAACATTTAACCAAATTAAAGACTCCTTCAATGCAAAAATTATCAATTATGAAAAATTAAAAAATGCTTTCATTATCATTGTGGGTTCGGAGGATAAAGCCGAGCATTTCCTTTCAAGAGGGTTGTTGAAAGATATTGATTTAAACCATTCAATTCTTTACAATTCAACTTCAAAAGCCTTACTAGCAAGACCTGACATTAAAATCGCAGAACATAAATTAAAAATTGCAAACGCTAATATAGGAGTTGCAAGAGCGGCGTTTTTCCCTTCGGTAAATTTATTTGGCTCCTTTGGTTACGGAGGAAGCGATTTTGGTAATTTATTTTCAGATGGAAAATGGGTTTTCAAACCATCAATCACAATTCCAATTTTTACCGCAGGAAGAAATAAAGGAAATTTAGAAATTGCAAAATTAAGAAAGGAAGCCTCAATCGCGGAGTATGAAAAAGTAATTCAAAATGCTTTTTTAGATGTAAGATTTGGTTTAATTCAAAAAGAAATGAAATTAAAATCATTACAATTTAATCAAAACGCCCTTGAAGACGCAAAGGCAAATTTTGCTTTTATGGAAATTAAATATAAAAACGGTCTTAACGATATTTCAAATTTCACATCTGCTGGCATGGAATACTTAATTGCAATCCAAAATTTTAATTTAGCAAAAGCAAATTACTTAAATTCCTTAATTTACATCTTTAAATCTTTTGGAGGAGAGTAAGAAAATTAATCTTATCAATTTATATAAAGCTTTATACACAGCTTTATATACCTTGACAAATATACATCACCAAGCATTTTATGTTGAAAATTTAGTTTTGCAAAAAAATTAAAAAAATACTTGCAATTTAAAAATAAATACATTAAATAACTTTACTAAATAGTTGTTTAAAGAGTTTTTGCAAATTATATGTTGCCACTTAAGGTTGAGTTCGAGGCTAGAAAAAGCTTTGGTAAAGGAAGTGCTAAAAAGTTAAGAAAAGATGGAGGTGTGCCTTGTGCTATATCTTCCACTGAATTTGGTGCTATCCACGTTTCACTTTCTAAAAAAATAGTAGATAAAATGGTTCAAAGCTCACGCTTCTTCGCTGAAGTTCTTGATGTTAACCTTGATGTTAACGGCAAAAAAGAAGCAATGAAAATCGTTCCATTAAATATCGACTTTCACCCCGTTAATGGCTCGGTATTGCACATTGATTTTAATCACATCACATCAAACACCTTTGTTGCTGACGTTCCAATTAAAATAATTGGGGCAGATAAAGCTCCTGGTTTAAAAAAAGGTGGTAAGTTAAACCTTGTTAGATACCATGTTCCTTTGAAATGTGAGTTAGGTAAAGTTCCTCAAAATGTAGAGGTTAATATTTCTACATTTGGAGTTGGTCGCTCTTACTTTCTTTCAAATATTAAATTTGACAAAGGGGTAGAAATGGCATATGACTGCCTAATTTTAAGTATTACTGGTAGAGGTAAGAAAGATAAGGCAGAAGAGGCAGAAACACAAAAGGCAGAAACTAAATAAATTTACATATGTTTGCAGTATTAAAAACTGGTGGTAAGCAGTACAAAATTGCTGTCAATTCCACCATAAATGTGGAGAATTTGAATGCAGAAGAAGGTTCTGAAATCACAATAAATGAAGTTTTAATGATTGAAAAAGAGGGAGACGTTATATTAAACCCTAAAGCTCAAGTTAAAGCTCTTGTCCTTTCCAACTTTCGTGGTGAAAAGCTGATTGCATTTAAAAAGCGTCGCCGTCACACATACAAAAGAAAAAAGGGACATAGACAGTACCTAACAAAAATTAAAATTCTTTCAATTGAAGCGTAATTAATAGTTAAATTTTATGGCAAGTAAGAAAGCTGGTGGTAGCACCACTAACGGTAGAGATTCCATAGCTAAAAGGCTTGGAGTTAAACTTTTTGGAGGTCAAAAAGTAAGAATCGGTGGCATAATAATACGCCAAAGAGGTTCTTCTTTTCATGCAGGGGAAAATGTTGGAACGGGCAAAGACTATACCCTTTTTGCATTAAAAGATGGAGTTGTTAAATTCTACGTTGGAGCAAATAATAGAAGATTTGTAAGCATTGTATCCGAGGATTAACATAGTATGAAAAAAATACTTCTAATAAATGCACACCTTAGAACTAAACCCTCCGAAGGCAAACTAAATAAATCTCTTTTTGATTTATCTAGAAATTATTTACTTCAAAACGAGTGTGAAGTTAAAACTACGGAAACCTCTATTGGTTATGAAATTGAAAGCGAACTAGAAAAACACATATGGGCAGATGTTGTAATTACCCAAAGCCCTGTTTTTTGGTTTAATATGCCTTGGACACAAGTTAAATATATAGAAGAGGTTTTTATGTTTGGAGCAGGTAAGCTTTTTGAAAACGATGGTAGAACTCAAAAAGACCCTCTAAAACAATACGGTACTGGGGGCTTAATGCATGGCAAGAAGTATATGCCATCTTTAACTTACAATGCTCCAAGAGAAGCGTTTAATAATAAGGATCAACATATGTTTGCAGGAAAGAGTGTTGATGATACATTCTTTCATAACACCGCTTCATATAAATTTTGTGGTTATGAAATCCTTCCCGCTTTTGTTTGTTTTGATGTAATAAAAAATCCGCAATTTGAACAGTATTCCTCAGAGTTAAAGCTTCATTTAGATAAATACGTCTTGCAGAAGTAAGCTTGAAAGTCAAGAAATAAAATTTCTAAACTCACGTTACTAAATTTAACTACCTTTTCGCAGATAGAATTAGTTAATAAAAGAATAAAAAATTAAACGGCAATTCAGAAAAAATAACTTTCTTTAAATAAGTTCATTATTCGCATTTTTATATCTTCTTAACCCATTTTTATATTTTTTGATTTTTCCGTAAGCAGTTTTTTTGAGCAAATCAAGATTTTTTTGCATTTCTATATTCTATATCAAAATCACGCTCATTATATCTATACCAAAACATAAATCTCTAGGCTCTGTTGAGAAATTTATTTTAACCACATCAAAGTTCCAACAAAATGAAGAAAGGAAAGAAACCTTGATTTAGGATTTTCAAATCTTGAGAAGATTCTTTTGTAATGTTTAAAAAAGCCAAACATATACTCCATCTTTTGTCTTTTCTTATAATACTCATTATCATAAAATCTTTGTATTTTTCTATTTCTCTTTGGCGGAATAATTGCATTTGAAAGTTTACTTTCTGCCAATTCAACAATCGCATTGATATCGTAACCTTTATCTGCAATTAAAGATTCAAATTCCAAATCTTTTCACTAATATTCTTCTCAAAACTCATAAATAACTATGCATATTAATGAGAATTCTAATTGTCAAGAAAATTTCTCAACAAGAACCTAGTGCAAAAATACTATGATTGTGAAATTATTGGATTCATTATTTCGCCATGCTAAAAAGATGCACCAAATACGTGTTATAATACCAACTTAACTAGATATTTTTTAACTTAAGATTCATTTTTAAATCTAAAACTAGCTTAGCTATTTTAAAATTCAAATCAGTTAAACTCTCAAGCGTATATATATATTTAGTAGACAAATCTCTCCCCAAAATCTAGCACTCTAAAAGTTTGTGCCTTTATTTTATATTTACCTTTTGCATCTTCAAGATGTTCCAAAGGTTCATTAAAACCTTCATCAGAAAGCTGAAAAGTCTTTATATGCTTGCCAAAACTTTGCTTTGATTTTAAATCAATATGAGCCATAACCGCCTCCTCTGGGTTAAGATGAGAGTATTTCATTATAAAGTCAGGATTGTAAGCACCTATTGGAATTAAAGACACATCAAAATTTCCATACTGCTCGTTTATCATTTTAAAATGCTTGCCATATCCTGTATCACCTGCTATATAAACTTTATAAGATGGAGAAGATAAAATAAAACTGCCCCAAAGTGCTTTATTTGAATCAAAAAGCGTTCTTTTTGACCAATGCTTTGCTTTTTCAAAAATAATCTTGAAGTCATTTTTCACTTCAAACTCCCCTCCCCAATCTTTTTCTATGCAATTTTTAATGCCATTTCTTTTAAGTATTTTGCACACTCCAAGCCCTGTTATGATTTTTGGATTAAACATTTTTTGTAACTTTCGTAATGTTTTTATATCTACGTGGTCGTAATGAGAGTGGCTTAAAAGTATATAGTCTATTTTTGGAAGTTCCTCAATTGCAAAAGCTGGCTTTGTGTGTCTTTTTGGCCCTATAAAGAAAAATGGGCTTGCACGCTCACTCCATATTGGGTCCGTTATTATATTAATCTCTTTCATTTGAATTAAAAAGCTAGAGTGCGTTATGTAAACAATTTCAAGCCCTTTTGCATAATCTTTTTTTTGATACTCCTGATACTTCGCAAATTTCAAAATATCTTCCTTTGTCCATTCTTTTCTTGTTTGCTTTCTATTCCAAATCCAATGAAAAAAACTCTTTTCTTTATGCCTTTCTTTAGAGCTTACAACTGGCTTACTTTCTTCAAAACTGTTATAGAAGTATCCGTTTTTCATATTAGGGCTCTCGGCTTCTGAATATACTGGGTTTCTACTTAGTGTAATCCACAAAAGAATTCCTATTATAGTGCTTAAAATTATCTTTTTTATCATAAACCTTATTTACTTACCTATACAAAATTTGGAAAATATACTTCCAAGAACGTCCTCAACATCTACTTTACCAATTATTTCCTCAAGAGATTTAACTGCTTGCCTTAAGTCCTCCCCTGCAAGCTCAACATCTTTTTTCATGTTAAACAAAGAGAGAGAATTTAGAGATTGTTGTAAAATTTGTTTTTGCCTCTCACTTGCAATGAGACCTGTTTGAACAAGAGGGAGAAAGTTTTGCTCTAAAAGTTGTTCTATTTTGTTAAAAAGCTCACTAAAGCCCTCTCCAGTTAAGGCGGAAATTTTTAAAGTATCGTGACTTTTAATGATGGAGTTTATGTCCGATTTATTTAAAATGCAAATTGTGTTTTCATCTAATTTTAAGTTTAACTCCCTTGCTAAACTTTCAAAATTTTCTTCATCGTTGCAAGATTTTACAAGAAGCTTAATATCGCTTTTTTCAAGCATTTTAACGGCTCTTTTTACCCCCTCAATCTCCACCTCATCATTTGAAGTTCTAATTCCCGCAGTGTCGTAAAAGATTATAGGAACTCCCTTAAGAACCATTCTTTCTTCAATTACATCCCTTGTTGTGCCCGCATGCTTTGATACGATTGCCTTTTCATACCCACAAAGTCTATTAAAAATGGACGACTTGCCAGCATTAGGGCGACCTATAATTGCAACTCTAACCCCTTCTTGCAAGCTTAGAATTGATGTATTTTTAAGATGGGAGGAGATTTTACCTTTTACCTCATCAATTTTTGCCTCTAATTTAAGGGAAATATCGGCGGGGAGGTCTTCATCTGTAAAATCAATTAGGCTCTCTAAAAAAGCTAAAACTTCAAGAATTAAACTTCTTAATTTTAAAAATTCATTTGAAGCTTCTCCTAAAAATTGCCTTTTAGATGCCAAATGTTGCAATTTCGTTGTGCTTGCAATTAAATTTGCCATACCTTCTGCTTTCACTAAATCCATCTTACCATTTAAAAAAGCACGATATGAAAATTCACCTTTACTTGCAAAACGAAGCCCTAGGGAGAGAAGGGAGGAGTAAATCTCTTCTAAAATAAAAGTGCTACCATGCAGTGCAATTTCTAGACAGTCCTCCCCTGTAAAGCTGTGAGGGGCTTTGAAGTAAGTAATTAGTGCTTCATCTAAAAACTCATCATTTACATAAATTTTTGAGAGAAATGTGAAATTTGGTTTTAATTTTATAGGATTAATTTTAAAGAAGGAGAAAATTTTTGATATATCATCTTTTGAAGTAGATTTTGCAATAAACTTTGGTGTAGATATGCGAATAAGATTAATAGAAGAGCCTATTCCACCTGATATTTTAGCAAAAATTCCATCTCCTATTTTATAGTTCATCTATCTTTAAAATGATTAATCCTTTCTTTTAAAACTTCCTCGGTTTCGTCTGTTATGCCAAAATTCGGTCTATAAATCATTTTCTGAGGGCGGTTTCCCGTTTGCATTTTAAAATCTTTTACATCAATTGTTAAAAACTTCGTAAAATTTAAGCTTATAACGGCAGATGCAATTAAAATTAAAATGAATGTCAAAAACATTATAATGGCAAATTCACTTAACAAAAAACTCATATTTTATTTTAATAATTCTTGAATTTCGTTCCAATCTCTTTTGGAAAGCCCACTGGTTTCTTGTTTAACTTCCTCTTTTTTAAGAAGTTTTTTAATCACCTCAAGTTGTGCTTTAGAAAATGTTTTTGCTTGCATAACGTGATTTTCAAAAGCCTCCACGGCAAAGGGGCACCAAATCTTAGCTAATTCTAACATTTTTTCCGCATAAACTCTAATTTCATATTGAGCATGTGGGTGAGCTCTTAAATTGATAAAGTGAAGAAAGTTGTGTAAGTCTATCTTCCAATAAAACTCTGTGTAGTAGTTAAGAGTTAGGTTCATTCTTGCTAGCTCCCTTGCAAAATTTACATCTTCGCTTAAAAAAAACTCATAGTCCTTATAGCATTTTTTTGCATCTTCATTTAGCATGTCTTGAATTTTTTTTGCTAATTCGCTTGGCAAGGCTTCTCCACTACCTTGCTTGTTGTTTTTAGACTGCACTTGCATTCTTTCAAGTTCTGGTATATAGTATTCATTTGAAAGTATGGAATACCTGGCGGAGTATTCATTCACACTTGCCGTCCTGTGCCTTAGCCACTGCCTTGCAACAAAAATTGGCATTTTTAAGTGAAATTTGATTTCACACATTTCAAGTGGACTTGTATGTTTGTGCTTTACAAGATAGTTAATAAGCGCTTTATCATCGCTCACCGCTTTTGTGCCTTCTCCATAACTGACTCTTGCGGCTCCAACTATGGCTGCGTCCCCTCCCATAAAGTCCACAACTCTAATAAAGCCTTTGTCAAGAATATCAAACTTCTTGCCTAAAAGTTCAAGCATCTCTGCATTTCTCATCTTTTTTATGTAAAATTTAAATTTTAAATAATACTATCAAATATAAAATTCAAGTAAAAAATTTAAAAGATATTTATCTACCTAGATTTTATTAGGTATATTCTTTTAAATTGAAATGCGAACCTAGATTAAGTAAATGCGATGGTGCCGGATGTCAGAGTCGAACTGACGACCTATCGCTTACAAGGCGATTGCTCTACCACTAAGCTAATCCGGCTTTAGATTTACTTTTCCTAAATTAGAAATTTCAATTTGTCAAGCATTTTTTAAAAAAGGCATTGACAAATAAATTCATATACATATTTTTTCTTTAAACATAAAGAATTTCACCGCTCTATTTAATCCGTCTCTAGATTTAGCATATAAGCCTTATTTCTTCTAGCTAAGCAAGGTATATAATGCCTCAAAGCTTGAGTTCTTATATTCAAATCATATGTCTAATTTTCTTTGGAATTATTTTATTGTATGAGTAATTTCAATCAGTTGCAATAATTCTTGTCTTGTGATGGGAAATTTCATTGAAGATTCGTTGTGCGGAAATTTTTGCACCAAATCCAATCCAAAATGCAAGCAGAAACAAGCTGACTCTATCAATGGCAGTCTATATTCTGATTTGATTTTTTCGTTTTTAAAAAGAGAATATATATTTAGTTTCAATTTTACTTTTGTTTTGCCATGCTTTAACTGCTTTATGTCGATCTGCTTTATGTTGATCTGCTTTATGTTGTTCTAAATTAAGCAAATTTAAAGGTTTAGAACCAGTTGTAGTTAGATTACTTGGAGGAGGTGGATCAATTGGTTTTATTATATTATTATTATTTATCATTACTGGTGGAATTTCGTCTGAATTATTGGGCCCCCCTCCCCAGCCTGTATTTAATTCTTGTTGATTTCCTCCTACCAAGTCTGTATTTGATGGTTGTTGATTTCCTCCTACCAAGTTTTCACTCTTTCCAACTGAAGTGGTACTTGATGACATATTTTCTATTACTGATCCCAACCCCACACTAATTAAAACTGCATTTATTAAACTGAATATACAACTTACAGTATGCCAAAAATTATTTAGTTTATTCTTTCTTAATGCATTTTTTGAAATTTGCTCCGCTGCTTGAAGAATGTCGCTATTTAGACAACTTCTGAAAACATTTTTAACATCTTCTGGACTTAAAATACTATTATTTTCTCCAATATTTATTCTAACATCTTCTGGATTTAAAATTTTAACAAGATTTTCAAATTCTGAGCTAGAAAGTGTTGCTAGAACTTTTTCTTCAGTAATCCTTAGTGATTCAGCAATATATGTTTTTAAATATTGTGGCATTTTGTCAAACACAAACTCAATGCTTTCTTTAACGCCTTTTGTTTGGCGAAGTTTATCAAGATGATGAGGAATATTAAACTTTTTTATACTTTCTAATATTTCTGATATACGGTTCAAGTTGTCTTCTGAGGACTTATCCCAAATAGCATGATCTAAATTATTTAAAATGCTATCTCTAATAAACGCCAATGAGGGAATTAGTTCAGGGTCACTCATTACCTTTTTTTCCCACTCATCTTTAGATTGTATTTTTTCAATTTTTTTTAAGGTGTTAAGAGACTCTAGAACTCTTTCTGCCCCCAATTTAGCAACGAATTTTGATGCTCCCGGCCTTAAAGAGCCCACACCATTGAAGCTTTGAATTTCTAAAAGCAAATTTTCGCTCATTGTTTCGCATTTTTGATTTTCCTCGCCTTGAGTGCCAAAAACATCTTTTACCTCTTGTTTCCGAATTGTGTCTTGAAATTTATTTACAAATTCATGAGATTTTAAAATAAAATTTATTAAACCATTTCCAAATTTCTGTCTGTTTGGTTCTAAAGCATTCACCGTATTAATTTCATTTTTTCTCCCATTCAATTTTTCTAACATTAAAGCACGATCTTTGTTATTTTCTATTATAATTTTAAGAGTTTCTGCATTTTTCTTTATAATTTTTTTGTCATTTTCATCTAAAGATTTTTCTAAAAGTTGAAGCATTTCATTTTCCACTGTGTTTTTATTAACGCAAAGTGATTCTAGATCAAGAATTGTTAAAAATTTGCCTTTATCAAGATTATAAAGAATATCATCTTGCACTGAAGTCTCTATTTTAAGCAAATTCTCAAGGCTAATTTTTGTTTTATATTTGTTGTATAATAGATCTGCCGTTTCCTGTGCAACATTATTAAGACATTCTAACACTTTGCTTCTTTCTAATTCAAAATCCTCTACACCTACAGTATTGTTAGAGAATAATTTTTCTAAATATGATTCTGATCCTGATTCTGATCCTGATTCTGATTCTGATCCTGATTCTGATTCCGATCCTGATTCTGATTCTGATTTGTATTTATAACTTAATGGGTTTGTAATTACATTAAGCGGAATTACATTAAGCACGCTTTTTTTGCGTAAATGTTCAAGGCTCTTTTCAAAAGTGCTTTCAGTAGTATTAAGCTTCGCATCTAAACCTAAAATTGGAAATTTAACTTCAATTGTCCCTCTCTTCTTTTGGTTTTTATAGCCTTGGTTATAAACGCAGTGAGCCATAATTATGAACTCAGTTCGCAAGTTTTGCTGCTCATATTTTATTTTTTGCTTTGCTAATTTTATTAATGTTTCTTTTTCTGTTGGCTGTGGTGATATTATTAATTGGCTTTTTTCTTGCAGCATAGATTTATCTAATATATTAATACTTTTAACTAAAGATAAAACATTATAAGCAATTTTTTAAAAATTGTCAATTTTTTATTTTTTATTTGATAGAAAATTCTTCAAATCGCACTCTCTTCTCCATATTCTTGGATTTTCAAGAGCGTATTCAACTTTCTTCATTACCCAACTAGGGGAGAGACCAGCGTATCCGCAAACTTTAATAAAATTTGAGTTTTTTTCATTCAACCAATCTCTAGCAGTATTTTTTGCCAAAATTTCTGATGCCCTCTTAGAATTAGACATAACATCAAGCACTGCTTGCATTATCACCGCCTTCCATAGAGCAGATTCCAAATTCTTGTCTCTACCGCTTTTATCTTTTTCTTTTACGCTTTGAAAACTAATAACATTACTAGTATTCTTGCGAGTTTTGATTACAACCATATTAAAATTATATCTTTCTAGTTTTAAAGCTCTTTTCATGACGTTAAACATAAGTTCAATTTTCTTGTTATGGTTGTTTTTTTAGAGCGGTAAGCAAAATAATATATTTTTAATAAAAAAATATAAAGCAAAAAAGAGTTATTTTGTTTATTCAATTAAAATTATATAATTGTTAAAACCTACTCACTAAACTTTATTTTTGTAATATATTATAATAATTATGATATAAAAGCTAGATTTAAGATATAAATTAAAAGTTGTAAAATAGATAAATATCTAGTAAAAAAGAATATTTAAAAACTGGATTTAAAAATAAGAAGTATTTGTATTTTGTATAGAATTTTGACAGAATTTGCAAAAAATTTTCATAGAATTTTGAAAAAATGCAAACATCATTGAAAAATTATTAAGATAAAACACCTCGGAAGAATATAATAAGAAACTAGACGGCTTTTATACCTGACAAACCAAGAAATTTTATTACCTGAAAAATACATAACTCCCCCACTTCCTCGGTAAGACGTTTTAATAAATCACATAATTCACAAACTAAATCACTTAACAGCATCGCTTAAATCTCTTGCTAAATAAAGCGAACCACAAATTACAACTCTTACAGGGTCTTCAAACTTCCTTCCAACCTCATTTAAAGCTTCTAAAATGTTATAATGCTTAAAGCAAGGCATGCCATTAAACGCAAAACCTTCCTCCAAAACACTTACAAATTCAGGGTAAATCTCACCTCTTCCCTCAAGTGCCACGCCGTAATTAACAAGATCTTTAAATGGGGAAATAAATCTCCTAACCTCCGTCCCCCTTGTTTTGGAGATGATTAAAATATTACACATTTTTTCTTGTTCTGCAAGCCATTTAGCAAGGGAAATCGCTCCTCCTTCGTTATGAGCCCCATCAAACCAAATTTCACTCCCCTTTGGTAGCAAATTTAAAAGCTTCTCTTCCAAAACTATTTCAAGCCTTCCCGCCCATTTTGTATTCAAAATTCCGTTAATAAGAGCCTCATCACTTAAATTGACATTCATCGCTTCAAGCAGTGCTAAAACCGCACATAAGTTATAAATCTGATGCTCCCCAAGTAATGGAGGCAAGGGCAAAATACTCTCCCCCTTACTTCCAAGATATTCCAAGCCAAATTTACCATCTTCAAATTCCACTTTACAAAAGTTATAATCTCTACCAAAAAAGATAGGTTTTGCCTTTTTTTCCGCAACTTTATGCAATACAACATTTAACACCTCACCAGAAAATGGCTGAAAAACGCAAGGTTTACCTTCCTTTAAAACTCCCAATTTTTGAAGAGCAATTTCAGGGAGGCTATCTCCCAAAAACCTTGTGTGGTCTAACGAAAGTGAAGTAAAAAGCACTCCCGCAACAGTTTCAAAAACATTTGTTGCATCGTTTTCTCCCCCCATTCCCGCTTCAAAAATGTTAAAATCCGCCTTTACATCGGCAAAAATTAAGATGGCAACAACTGTAAGGCTTTCAAAAATTGTAGGATAGACGCCTTCCTCTTCGCAGATAAATCTAACTTTTTCGCTCAATAAAAATAGCTTTTCATCGGATATATAATCGCCGTTTATCTCAATTCTCTCATTCACTGCATGCAAATGGGGAGATGTAAAAACGCAAGTTCTAAAACCTGCCTCGGTTAAAATAGACTTTAAATAAGCACTACTAGAGCCTTTTCCGTTTGTGCCAACAATATGAATAATGTTTTTTAAAGAATTTTGAGGGTTGCCTAGTTTTTTTAAAATTCTCCTTACCTTGCTTGCATCAACAGACTTAAAACTTCCTGTAAAAATAGGAAAATGAGGCATAAAAAACTTCACATTCCTTAAATGCGGTTTAAAAACTGGAGGTTTCATGGCTTTAAAAAGTTAGAGCATTTTTGATATTTTCTCCTCATCAAAAACTTCAAGAATTCCACCAAAATTTGCAAATTCAGGGCTTCCTCCCCCTTTGCCGCCTAGTTTTTGAGAGAGAGACTTACCAATCTCAATTGCTGAATACTCTCCAGAATTTGAAGAGATGTATAAACTATTTTTACCTTCAAACTCGCACATTAATATAATAACCTTTGCCTTATTTTTTAATTTAGATATCAACTGCCTGCTTAAGTCTGCACTTAAATTTTTAACACACTTGATGTAAAAATCTCCTTTTGCAAAACCTTCCTTTACCTCCGCTAGCCTTAAGTTTAAGTCCGCAATTTCCTTATTTTTTGCAAGCAATTTTTCTTGTAAAGACGCAACTTCAACAATCGCTTCATCTTTAGATATAAACTCACTTTCTGTATTTTCCGATATTTTAGGCATTTTAAAACCTGCCCTTAAAAGTTCTAGGTTATACCCCGCATAAAGCATTTGAGAAAGAGCCTTTTTTCCCGTTAAAGCTTCAATCCGTCTTACTCCACTTGCAACGCTTCCCTCGTAAATGATTTTAAAAGCACAAATTTGATTTGTATTTGAAACATGAGTTCCTCCGCATAATTCATGAGATTTTCCAATTTTTAAAGCTCTAACACTTTCAGCATACTTCTCTCCAAAAAATGCAATAGCACCATTCTTTTTTGCCTCTTCAAGAGTTGTTATATAGCTTTTCACTTCCACACTTTTTACAATTTCTAAGTTGACTAAAGTTTCAATTTCGTGAATTTCTTCAAACGTCAAAGGTTTATTAAAGCTAAAGTCAAACCGCAATTTATCCCTCGCAACTAAAGAGCCTTTTTGAACAACACTTTCTCCAAATTTCTCTCTCAAAAAGTGATGCAAAAGATGAGTAGCAGAATGGGCATTTGCAGAAGCCTTTCTATCTTCTATACTAACCTCAATATCACACATATCACCAACTTTCAAGCCCGCAGTTGAAGCAAGTTTATGAAGTATGATATCTTTAATTTTAATTGTATCAAGCACAGGAATTTGGTTAAAAAAACCAGTATCCCCAATTTGCCCACCACCTTCAGGGTAAAAGCAGGTTTCATCAAGCACTATATAGTCTTTAAAAATACCTAATATAGTAGACTTCATTTTCAATTTCTCATATCCATCAAAAGAAGCACCAGAACTAAACTTAGATGCAAAACTCACTAATTCTTCACTAACCGCCTCATCTCCACTCCCCTTCCAAGATTTCTTACTCCTTTCTTTTTGCACTCTCATCTGCCCCTCAAATTCATCATCGCTAACAGGAGAAAGCTTTTTAGACTTCAATATATCATTTGTTATATCAAGCGGAAAGCCAAAAGTGTCATAAAGCATAAACGCCTTTGAAGGAGCAAGCTTCTCCCCCTCTTTCATCACACTCATCTCATTCTCCAAAAACCGCATACCAACAGGAAGAGTGGACATAAATCTCTCTTCTTCATCATGAGCTGTTGTTAAAATAAGATTTCTAGCATCGCTTAACTCGGAATATTCGCTAGACATCAAGTCAATCACCTTTCCAGTTATCTTTGCAAAATCTCCCCCTTTATAGCCTATCATATGCAAGTGCCTCAAAGCCCTTCTTATAATCCGCCTCAAAACATACCCTCTCCCTTCACTAGCAGGATGGACGCCATCTGCAATCAAAAACGCCGTGCTTCTTGCGTGGTCTGCCAAAATTCTGTAAGCTATATCCCCCTCACTTACCTTCCCAATTATAGACTTAGAATACCGAATTAACTGCTCAAATAAGCTCGTTTCATAATTATCCGTCTTCCCTTCAATAACAGAAATCAACCTCTCAAGCCCCATTCCTGTGTCCACCCCCTTTTTCTCAAGCTGAAGCCTCGTTTTTTCATCTACCTGATTAAACTGCATAAACACCAAATTCCAAATTTCCGTGTATCTAGCTCCGTCCTGATGCTCCGTCCCAGGCAAACCTCCAGCAACCTTATCTCCATAGTCATAAAAAATTTCAGAGCAAGGGCCACAAGGACCACAAGGGCCCATACTCCAAAAATTATCGTTTGTTTTGATTTTTATAATTTTATCATCGCTAAATCCAGTCAAATTTTGCCAGATGTTAAAAGCCTCATCATCTTCATGAAACACAGTGACGTAAAGCCTTTCTTCAGGCAAGGAAAGCTCCTCTGTCAAAAACTTCCAGGCAAAATAAATCGCCTCTTCCTTGAAGTAGTCTCCAAAAGAAAAATTCCCAAGCATTTCAAAAAAAGTGTGATGTCGGTTTGTAAAGCCCACATTTTCAAGGTCGTTATGCTTTCCCCCCGCTCTTATGCATTTTTGAACGCTCGTTGCTCGCCTTAAGTTTGTTTTTTCTGTACCTGTGAAGATGTCCTTAAATTGCACCATTCCACTATTTGTGAAGAGCAGGGTAGGGTCTTTAGGAACGAGGTTAGAGGAAGGCACGATTGTGTGTTCGTTTCTTCTAAAATAAGCTTTAAATAGGTTTCTCACCTCTTGATACGCATTCTGCATACTGATATTTTAATTTTTTTTAATTTTAAATGGTTTTTTATAGAAATCAAGTTTTTATGTAAGCAGATGTTGAAAAAATAAAAATATTATTATTAAAACGGTGATAATCAAATTTTAGTATTCTCATTAGTAATAATTTTTATTGCATTTAAAGAAAAATGATTTTAGGCTTTCAAAGAAGGAATTTAGCTACATTAAAATTCTCCTAAAATTTTATGATTGAAATAATATGAATACGATTAAAAACTCAAAATTTTATTTAATAATTGGGTTTTTTGCTACTTTTCTCAGTAATTATTTAATTGTTTTATCAAGCTCTAAATATAAAGGATACTGGAGCTGGAGGGCTAGTGATTTGTATCTTAAATTGACTTGCTTCTCATTTGTAGAGTTTGCATTATTGTCGTTGCTATTACCCTACTTAATACCAAAATTTATAATCAAGCTAGAACAACAATTACTTTCCGTATTTGGAATATCTTTTGTGATTTCTACAATGTTTTACGGATCAAGTAGAACTTGCATTATAATAACATCCTTAATTTTCTGTCTCAGCGTTGCCTTTACCCTAAAAAATAAAATTAAAGAAACAAATTAATAAATAATTACATTACAAGAAAATATAATATAAAAAAACTTTTAATAATTTAACGCTATTTTATAAAATAGCTTGAGATAAGATATTATTCATTTCTTTTGACTTATGCGATCGAATAAAAATGCTATATAATACACTAAAAAAACTATTAGCATAAACCAAAGATTGAAGAATGATATAAATAATGCTTTAGAAATTGAATATCCCCAAAGATTATACATCGCAAAAAATCCGCAAGTATTACCAATTACAGGCAAATAACTTACAATTAATGCACTTATTACACTCAATAAAAAACCATATAGATAGGTAATCTGAGAAAAATTTATTTATCGCAATAAAATTTATTATACCAATAGTAAAATATAATACCAATAGTAAAATACGATATTTGAAATAGAAAGCCTAAAGACGATGTAAATAATGCAGTAATTTTGTTCATACCAAAAAATTCTTTTGTGATTTGTTATATCTTTTTTGATATAATTCAAGCTTTATTTTAAAAAATATTTATTTACTTTATAATAAGCACGAATGTGAAGCTATGTGTATAAAATTGATAATTAGATAGCGAGATATTCAAAATTATCACAGGCAAACTCACAGACAAGTAAAAATAATTTTCAAAATCTCTCTTTTTTCTTCAGTTCTCCAACTTTTGAATAATTTATAGCTACAAGCTGCCAAATCAAGTAAGGAGTTTGAAGTTACTTCTTACATTACAAACTGCTCCGCTATAATCTTCTCATTCAAATCAACTTTTTCATCAAATAATATACGCACAAAATGGTTATCAGATAAATACACAGACATACTTTTAACATCATCAAAATGGTTAAAATCTGTCGTTGCTAGAACTGGTCTTTTATCCGCTTCTAAAACCTCAAACCTTATATGGGAACTTTCAAGAAGAAGAACTCCTCTAAAATGCCTTGGTCTAAATGGGCTTATGGGGCACAAGGAAAGCACCTTTGCCTCTGGGGAGAATATAGGGCCGTGAAGAGAGAAGTTGTAAGCTGTAGAGCCTGATGCGGTGGATAAAACCACTCCGTCCGATGCAAGCTCTGGAAGCCTTAATTTTTCATTTATAAATATTTTAATTTTTGCAACTTGCCCCGAAGTTCTAAAAAGAGTTACTTCATTCATAGCTAAACTTTTAAAAACGCTATTTTTAGTTTCAATTTCTGCCCTTAAAAGCTTTAGTTTAATTTCTGTTGCACTTTCTATCTTTTTTTTAACCTCATTAGGGGCTATCCTCTCATTAAGTAAAAAACCTACAGTTCCATAATTAATGCCATAAAACGGCTTATGGTATGATAAAAACTTATGCACAGCATGAAGAAAAAATCCATCTCCTCCAAGCACGCAAATAACATCTACTTTTTTTGCCAAATCTGGAGTTTTATCCAAATCAATAAAACTCATATTTATAAGAGAAGTCTTAAAAACTTCTACTTCTTGCTTTAAAACATCTGCCGTAACTCCAATTACAAAGTTCATAATGAATTTGACTTTATTTTTTTTTATATTATACTTAATTTGGATTTTAATAAAAAACAACAAAAAATTATATGGCAACAAACTCTCCTGGAGATAACACGTTTGATGGAAAGAATCCTCTAGAACAAAGCTTTGCAAGTAAAGCAAATTATAACAAAAAGCTGGAGAATAAGAGTCAGAAAATTACAAACTTGATGAAATATTTAAATATCAATATTGATCAAGCAAAACACAATCTTGCGGTAGAAGAGAGACTAAAAACATTATTAAGAGAAAATATCGACAATGCAAATAACTTTTTTGAATTTTTATTTAAAGTGAATGTTATTGCGATAGCACAAGTGTTATCATTGTTTGGTTTTGGGGGGGAGATTATGAACACTCTTATTAAAAACCTTTTTGGTATTTTAACAGACAATACAACAAGTATGTTTGCTAGCTTTCAAGTTGCAGAGGAGGCATTCGCAAGAGCAAGGGAAAACCCTATAGGTAATATAATTAACAAGACAGCACTTTCCCCTGAATATAAATACCTTTTACAGAAAAATAGGCTTGAAACCTTGCAGAACTTAAATTCTAAATCTCAAACCATTATTGACGAGATAAAAAGTTTGAAAAGTGAAATTGAAGGTATTGAAAAAAGAAATGAAACAGATCCAAATTGGATACCCTTTATCGCTACTAAAATTGGAGAATATCCTAAATATGAAATTGAAACAATATTCAATGAATTGTCTTTTGTAAGAAAGAGGCAAATGATTGAAACTTTAGAGACTGATTTAATAATAGATGATAATTTGAAAAATAAGATAATTGAATTACAAAATGCCCTAGACGAAGAAAATCAAAATGCCCTAGACGAAAAAAATTTTATGAGAATTTTAGGGGAATTAAGAACCATTAAAGTTGGAGACTTGAATGGCATTCAGTTTTTACTTGGAATGGTGAATATTAAAAACTTTGAAAAAATTAAAAAAGATGATTTAGATGCAAAATTAAGATTAAAATTTAACAAAGATACTAACCAAAAACCTATGATTGAAAACACTGGAATAAATCCTAATATAAAAAATTTTTTGATATACCCACCAAGAGGTATTTTAGGAAGTAATGAAGATGTTTTAAAATATAATAGTGTGCAAGGCTTTCAAGATAAAGCTAAATCAGAGGAAGATAAATTTTTAAGAGAAGTATGGGTTGCAAGTGGGCTTACATCTTCAAAAGGAAAGTTCAGCACAATTTGTTTGGCAGATACTCACGGAATTGAAGAAACACTAACTCACGAAGGTCACCACGCATTCATGAGGGCAACTAACGATAGGTATAAAAATGATTTTACCAAAATTTATGATAAAATTAATAAACACGTTCACAACAATCTACTTGACAGTCTTAAAAAATATGCCAAAAAAGATAAGCTAAAAATTGATAATC
>JBILVD010000059.1:0-6997 GCA_044370655.1 Candidatus Deianiraeaceae bacterium
TACACCAAAACATATCCTTTAATATAAGGTAAGAATAGCCTAACGGTTATTCTTTTAAATGTCAAGGTTATGCAGGAGGTCTAATATTTATTCAACAATACATAAATAATGCTTTATTTATGTCTAAAAAATGTCCTAAATGTAGCTCTGAAGGAATATGGAGTGTAGGCTTTGTCATTATAAATGGAAAGAAAAAGAAAAGATATAAATGTAAATCTTGCGGATATCAATTTACTAAAGTTATTCTTTTGTAGTGATGTTAATTAGTAAGTGTTAATGCCTTTAAATGCAATTTTTGAAAGCGATTTTGCAACCTATCTTTCCTAGAAATTTCCTTGATTAATTTTGCGTGCAGACGAAGGGGCTGTAGTGTATATACACCGCAAGGTGTATGCATCTACAGAGCCAAAGTCAAACCAAAATTAGCAGGAAAGAGCAGGAAAGATAACCCTATAACCTCATATACGAGATAAATGTAAGCAAAAACTTTTAAAAATCGTTGAAATTTAGTTTTCTGTTATTATAATAGTTTGTAATAATACTTCGTTTTAAAAAATGAATAATTTTTTATCAACCGCTCTTGGTTCTCTAGTTGGGTCTTCTGTTGGAATTTTAGGAACTTACCTTCTATGGTGGTTTGGTGAAAAAAAGAAAGAAAGATTAAGTTTTGAAATATTTTCAAAAACTGCAACTGAAGAATATAATTATTTAGAACAGAAATTGAAAACACTTCAACGCCACATATCTGCGATAAGTGATTTAAATATAAAGGAGGTTATCAATCCAGAAATTGATAAATTTGCGAAAGATTTAGATGCTGTTGTGAATTTTGTTACACATTTTAATAAAATTAAAAAAGAAGATAAATGGAAAGAACAATTTCGTGATAATTTGACAAAGTTAAATATGTTACCTTTAGATGGAGCTTATATTTTTGACCAGCTGTTAATTGAACATAAATGCAAAAAGGAGGAATTAGCAAGTAAATTAAGGCTAGATATTTTACATAAATATTATGAAAAAATAAAAAATATTAAATTCTACTTACCAGCACAACATCAAGAACTTTTAAATAATGTGAAAAATTTATTAGGAGAGATAATTTTGAATGGGAATTTATACTATCTTGCCACAAGAAAAACAAATTTAAATTTTAAGAAAGAGGATTTGGTTTTTCTTTATAAAAAGCATTCTAATATACTAACGCAAAATTTACCATCAGTTTTTGAAAATGTTGAAAAGATGAATATTGAAGCTAAAAAATTTAAAGATTTAGTAGAAAAACTCTTAATTAATTTTAATGTAAAAACATATCAAGAAGATAGATTGGCATTTTGTCATGATTGCATAAATTTAACTACGAGTATGTTAAATTTTAACACTTCTTTAAAGAATTTAATACATGCTATTTCAGGCCTAAATAACCAAAATGCCAAGGTAATAAAAGAAATTGAATCCTCTATATGGGGGATATTTAACAAAAAGTATTTCTTCTCGTTTGTTATATTTTTACCAATACAGATTTACACTTTGTCCCTTCTATCAAAAATGCAAGATGCTTATTTTTATTTGCGTGAATTGTGGAAAATATTGCAAAATCTTTAAAGCCTCTCCTTCTGTATCAACAATATCTTATCCCTAAGCTCCTTTGCAAGCTCAAATTCCATCTTTTTTGCCGCCTCCTTCATAGCCTTGCGTAGTTTAGAAAGCTCGGTATCTATTTGCTTATCCGTCATTTTCTCCAGTTTTTTCACATCCACATCTTCCGTGAGTTTCGCCCGCACATCACTGCCCTTCTGCACCTTGATGAAGTCGTCAAATAGCGTCTTAATTTCCTTAATAACCGTCGTGGGTGTAATGCCATTTTGCCTGTTATATTCCTCCTGAACCTGCCTTCTCCTCACAGTTTCCCCCACAGAAGCCTTAATAGATTTCGTCTCCTTATCCGCATAAAGAACAACCCTTCCTGCATCGTTTCTCGCCGCTCTTCCTATCATCTGAATAAGCGAGGTTTCATTCCTCAAAAATCCCTCTTTATCTGCATCTAAAATTGCAACAAGCCCACATTCAGGAATATCAATCCCCTCACGAAGCAGGTTTATACCCACTATCACATCAATCTCTCCAGAACGCAGGCGATTTAAAATATCCACCCGCTCAAAAGTGTTTATCTCGGAGTGTAAATAGGCAGACTTCAAGCCCGTTTCCTTCAAAAATTCATCTAGCCTTTCCGCCATTTTCTTAGTTAGCGTAAGTGCCAGAACTCGCTTCCCAATTTCCGCCATTTTCTTGCATTCCGCCACTAAATCCTCCACTTGCCCTTCAACAGGGCGAATTTCACAGATAGGGTCAAGAAGCCCCGTCGGGCGAATGATTTGCTCCACAACCTCACCTTCCGTCTTTGCCATCTCATACTTCCCAGGAGTTGCAGAAACAAAAATCGTAGCCCCCCTCAATTCCTCCCATTCCTCCAGCTTCAAAGGGCGGTTATCAAGGGCGGAAAGCATTCTAAACCCATGCCCCACAAGGCTAGATTTACGGCTTCTATCCCCCTCATACATCGCCCCCACTTGAGGCACTGTTATGTGGCTTTCGTCTATAAAAAGCAGGCCGTCCGCAGGTAAGTAGGAAAGCAGAGTTGCAGGAGGGCTTCCAATCGCTCTATCTTCCATATATCTTGAGTAATTTTCTATCCCCTTACACATACCTGTGGAAAGTAGCATTTCAATATCATAATTCGTGCGTTGCTCCAGCCTTTTTGCCTCCACAATCATCTTCTTATCGTAAAAAGCCTTAACCTCACGCTCCAAATCCCGCTTTATCTCCTCCACCGCTTTTTTGATGGTTTCAAACGGAGTTGCAAAGTGCTTGCTAGGGTAAATCACAATGCCAGAAAGTTCACGGAGCTTCTGCCCTGTTAGTGGGTCAATTTCCGTAATTCTATCCACGGTTTTGCCAAAAAATTCAATTCTCCAAGCCTTCTCCTCAAGGTGGCAGGGGTAAATATCCACAACATCACCTTTCACACGAAACTTCCCTCTTTCAAGATGCACCCCCTCTCGCTCGTATTGCATATCAATAAAGCTCGTAAGTAGGTCGTCCATCAGCACCTTTTCCCCCACTTTTACATGCGCCCTAAGCCCTAGATAGTTCTCCTTTTTTCCAATACCATAAATGCAGGAGACGGAAGAAACAACGATGGCGTCCCTCCTTTCAAGCAGGTTCACGGTTGCGGAGTGGCGGAGAAGGTCTAACTGTTCGTTGATTGAGCTATCTTTTTCTATGTAAGTATCGGTTTTTGCGATGTAGGCCTCTGGTTGGTAGTAGTCGTAATATGATACAAAATATTCTACGGCGTTTTCGGGGAAGAACTCCTTCATTTCCCCATAAACTTGAGCCGCCAAAGTTTTGTTGTGAACCATAATTAATGCAGGTTTTTGAAGTTCTGCAATCACATTTGCCATGGTAAAAGTCTTTCCGCTTCCTGTCACCCCTAAAAGAACTTGGTCTCTCTTACCGCTTAAAATGCCTTCTGTGAGCTTTTTTATGGCTTGTGGCTGGCTTCCGTTTGGTTTGTATTTTGAGGCAAGTTTAAACATAGCTTTGTGTGTCTTTTTTTAAATAAGGGAAGTGTAAAATAGATTTTTGTAAAAGTAAAGGGGGAAGTTTTGTGAAATTTGCTTGTAAGTTTCAACCTGTAAGTATTTTTTTTGTGAAGCTATTGACAATTATCAAAAAATATTTGCTTACTATAATGTGAATTCAATTGCATATTGGAAAGTAATGTTGAAAAAATATGAGTGAAAAATATCAAATATCTCTTTTATACGAAGGGGAAGAGTATAAGAATGGGGAAATGAATATTAAAGACTTTGCCCCTTCATTACTTGCATTTGGTGAAATCATAGAAGAAGTAAATCAAGCTTTAAACAAAGAAGAGGTAAAAATCAAAACAACTATCAGTCCTGATTTTAAAAACAATTGCTTTAGATGTGAATTATTTGTTAATACAACATTTTTGGAAAAAATAAAAAACTCTATTGGTATTGCCGAACCTATTAAAGTTGAAACAATTTTAAGCATTGCGGGTTTTTTACAAGAAAATGCAATTACTATTGGCGGAACTGCCAGCGGAAGTGTGATTGTTAGCTATATTACTTGGCTTGCAATATCTAAACGGAAAAAAATTAAAAACGAAACTAAGCTTACAAATGGCAATGTTGAAATATGCTTAGAAGACACGGAAACAAAAATAGAAACTACTCATCAAATTTCTTTTAATTTATTTTGTTTAATAAAATATCTTTATACAAATAAAAAAACTAAAACAAAGCTTAACAACGCCTATAAAGAGCATTTAAAGCCTTCTGGTTATTTAAAATACGAAGCTTTGCAAGATAATAAAAAAGGGGAAATTAAAGAAGATGTTAAGGATGTAGTGTTGCATAATATACAGGAACAAGAACAGGAAATTGAAAAAGAAGAGCAAATGTCTTCCAGTGTAATTGAAGATATTTTAATATCGCTTACACATACTAGTAAAGATGATTGTATGTGGGAATTTGAAGATGGCGAAACGAAGAAAAAATGTAATATGTTAGATAAAGAATTTTTTGCAAAATATAAAACAAAAGAAATTAAATTGGGTGGAAGAGAAAAGATGCGTTTGCAAATTAGAATAGATAATTTTAACACAGGTAAAGGGAGTATAAGAAAGGAATACTCTATTTTAAAAGTATTGGAAATTATTGAAGAAAAAGACTTATTTAATCAATAACCTTTTTATTTTTTACAATTCACCCCTAAAAGAACTTGGTCTCTCTTACCGCTTAAAATGCCTTCTGTGAGCTTCTTTATGGCTTGTGGCTGGCCTTTGTTTGGTTTGTATTTGCAAGGCATTTAAACATAGCTTTTTGTGTCTTTTTTAAATAAGGGGAGTGTAAAATAGATTTTTGCAAAAGTAAAGAAAAGTTAATTTGTTTTTTTAAGGCATTAACATCTAATTATACTCCATCATACCTCTAACTAAAATTAGTTTTTGTTTCATATGAAAGAATGTAAATTTTGTGGCTCAACTCTTCTTATTAAAAGTGGTATTATTTGGAATAAGAAGAGATACAAATGCAAGGAATGTAATAAATACTTTCGTGCAGGAGAAGATAATAGGGTAAAGTATAGCAAAAAAGAACAAGAGATGGCTTTTATCCTTTATACCGAAGGTAATGGATTTAGAAGAATAGCTAGCATATTAAGTAAGTTGTATTAGTAAGTCAGAAACATGCCTTGTGGAAAGTTGGAACTCTAAATTACGATATTATATTCCAGCCTTAGTTCGTAAAACTAAATGCTACTTCAAGTCTTTAAGGGTAGTTAAGATGGCTATGGATTTTTTTATGTATGTTTATGGCTATAATTAGATGTCAATCCCTTATTTTTAACACAAATTTAGTTGTTTTTTAATAAAAAGTTTAGTATTCTAATTTAGGAAAGTATTTTATATTTATGCAAATTGCAAGCCAAGATGTAGTTAAAAACAACAAATTAAAACAACAAATAAGAAAAGAATTCTTACAAAAACGCCTAACTTTAACTCCTCAATTTATAAGCGAAAAATCTAATTTCATCTGCACTAAAATCATCACTAACTTTTTTTTGCTAAACAAAACAATCTCGCTATACATGCCAATTAGAAACGAGGTCAGCATTCTGCCACTTGCAAAAGAAGGCTTAAAAATTGCAATGCCCAAAGTTGAAATAGGGGAGATGGATTTTAGAGAATGGAAACAATTTGATGAAATGGAAGAGGGAAATTTTGGTCTTGTAGAGCCATTATCTTCTGCAAAAGTCGTCGTGCCTGATGTTGTAATCGCCCCCATAGTTGCCTTTAATGAAGACGGTTATAGAGTAGGTTACGGAGGCGGATTTTACGATAAATACCTAGCAAATTTTCAAGGGCTAAAACTCGGTGTCGCATTTGAAATGCAAAAAACTTCGTTACAATTTCAAGAAATGCTTGACATTAAATTAGATTATATAATAACTGAATATGATATATATATAAACTAAATATGACATTTCTGCTTTTTGCACTAACGCATTTACTTGCTATTCTGTCCCCAGGGCCGACGTTTCTAGGCATGGCAAACCTCTCAATTAAAAATGGATTTTTGGGTTCTATCCCCTTTATATTCGGAGTTTTTCTTGGAAATTTAATTTTTGTAATCATCGCCGTTTTTGGCATCTCCGAAATTATATTCAAAAACCTAACCTTCAGCACAATTTTTTACGTTTTAAGCGGGGCTTATTTACTCTACTTCTCATTTGATTTATTAATAGGTTCAATACCAATAAAGCCCATTGATATAAAGCGTAGCAAGGTTTTTTTTCAAGGGCTTTTTGTGGAGCTTTCTAACCCCAAGTCTGTATTCTTCACTGCAAGCCTAGTTGGAATGATTATAACCCCAGAAAGCACTATGTCTCTTAAGCTTTTTGTGATTTTTTGGCTCTCGGTTGTAAGCCTTATATATGAGATTTTTATAATTTGGCTTTTTTCAATCTTTAGAAGTAAAATCAACAAATATTTAAAGATTTTAAACAAAGTTTTTTGCGTTATATTATTCATTTTTGGAGCAAAATTAATAATGATGGGGGCGTCGAACTTTGTTGTTTAAAACTCAACGTCAAAATTGGTATTTCCTCACTTTACAAACTTTTAGTATAACATTAACTCTTATTTAGCAAGAAAAACAAGAAAGCCCCCTAATCGCCCTAAAGCCCTTAATTGCCTTAAAGCCCCTCAAAATTACCAACGCATTACTAAAACTCAAAAACTTGCATTCTCTAAAAAAAATTGTATAATTGTAGGCTCTTGACTAGTATCTCTTAAAAATTATCCAAACTTCTTCAAATAAATCTTTATAGCGACAATTCCATCTAAACTCACTTTCTTTTAAATGCAAGATAAAATTATCATCAGTTAATCCGTTAAACTTAGCTA
>JBILVD010000009.1:0-21866 GCA_044370655.1 Candidatus Deianiraeaceae bacterium
GAAAGATTATATAAGGGATAATGAATATACAAATGAAGATGTCAACAACGATGAGATTATCGTTATTAAAAAGAGTTGGCAAGGGCATCTTCTTGTTGCGATGTTAATCTTACTTTTTGCTTACAATATAGACCATTTTGGATTTCAAGTAATGTTTAGTCTATTTGCAATTGACCAATTACTAAGGATTAAAAGCAAGATTGTTGTTAATTACACTAAAAAAGAGGCAACATTTATAAATTATTTGAGTATACATACCGTTAAAAATATCAATTCAATTGGTTTAACAAGAGAGCCATTGTTATTGTTTGCAAATTCTGTTGGAGTAGCTGGTTTAAATGATGGTATATCTATGACATTTGTAAATATTACTCCAGAAGTTTATAATTTTATAAGGAAATTCTAATTATTTATTTCCCGCTTTCTTTTTATCAAAGGTATCTAGAAATTCATTTACTGAATATTCCTTCCCTGAACTTTCCATTTCTTTTTGAGTTTCATTAAATATATTTTCATCTTCTTTGCTAAGTGCAAAAGGATTTGCAATTTTTTCCGCTACAGAATCAGCTACTTTTACAACAGGTGCACTCGCCCTATCAACCTCCTTCACCATCTCCTTATTATTCACCATATTAATTGCTTCTTTAGCACTGCTTGCTCCTTGAATTGCTTCTTTGTTATGTGTGTATTCTTCTCTTTTATCTGTTGTATGTGAACCACTTGACATAGTGCTTGATTTTGTAATAGATTCATTATATCCTCCTCCTAAACTTCCAGATAAAGAAAATATTCCTCCTTTACCACTTGCTTCTGATTCTCCCTTCCCTCCACTTTTACTTATGCCTGCACCAACAGAGCCTCCAACTTCAAAGTGTTTTGCTTCATTAATTCCCTTTGTATTATCCTCAGTATAAGATTTACTTGTTTCAACTAAACTTTCTACTTTCTTTATTCCAAGAGCTGTCCTCTCCCCTGTGCTATTATCTATTGTTATTTTACCATACCCATCTTCTTTTTCTGTAAATCCTTTTCTTTCTAGTGTTGCAGTATCCACCTTATTTGCATTAACATTGTTAAAGCTTTTATTATTAAAACTATCATTATTAAAACTTTTATTCCCTTCACTTATGTTATCTTTACTGAAATTACCCAAACTCTTATTCCCTATACTATCATTATCAACACTTCTATTCCCTTCATTAATATTAAACTTACTACTATTAAATAAACTATCATTACCTATGCTTGTATTACCTAAGTTATAATTACCAGATACTGCCTCCATTACACTAGAAGAAGTGTTAGATATAGCACTAGATTGCATTAAGCTTCCTATACTACTTCCTATAGAGTTAAATCCTCTTTGAGTTATACTAAAACATAAAGGAACTATAGCTATACTTAAATATCCTGCAAATGCCATTATATCTGCATTAAAATCTTGTATTTGGATTATATTACCTAAGTTTATTCCATAATCTGCACTATTACTAGCACTAGTGCTTATTAGTGCTTTCATCTTATAACTTGTATATCCATAACTAATTCTATTTAATATAGCTAAACAAGGAGATATTAAACATAAAGCAAATAATGATTTAAAGTATTCTATTAATATACTAAAACCAAATATCCCTGCCATAACCATTACTATAATTATAGGAAATAAAGCATACAACATTACTTGAATGAATATTTTAAGTATAACTAAGTAAGTTGGAGCATTTGCTCCTATTACCTTCCAAGATTCTCTCTGTGTTAATTTAGCTTTAGCAACTGCATATGGATTGTTGCTATTACCGAGAGACATTCTATTATTCATTCCGTCAATAAAGCCTTGCATCATAACTGCTTGCTTTATTGTTTCAAGAGATGATTTAGAGGATTTAAGAAGGTAGTTGTTTACATCCAGTATTTGACTATCTGTTTTGTTTAAAGCTACATTTGAGTTGCTTTCATAAATTGAAGGATTTAACATTTGTGCTGTTTTTAAAGCAACTCTATTTAAAGAACTATTCAAATCTGTCTTTATTTTATTTGATGCTTTTTTGCAAGAAATTAACTCACTCCTACCACTCCCTAAATCAATATAATTAACATGAAATATATTTGAATGATTATTATCATTTAAAATTATACCTTCTAAACTATTTGAATTCTTAAGTTGTTCTTTTGATATATTACCTAATATTACTTGGTCGTAGACACACTGCCTTACAAACTCCTTAAAGTTATTTTCAACATCACTTGTAAGGCTTGTTTTTGTCATTGCATCTATTATACTATTACCAAATAACATTCCAGAGTTAGTATAAGCTATATCCCCCACAGGAGAGAAGTTGGCATCAAATGTTTCAGCTAGGGTTGTATCTAAATTAGAAATAAAACTAGCAGGAAAGGCTAAGCCAATGGGGACATTGTTTATTATTCTAGGTATGCTATTGTTTGTGCTATCTTCAATTACAACAGTTGCTTTTGGCACAATTGCTAACATAAAAACTGCATAACACATAAATCCCCACTTTATGCCTTCTATATAAGAGCCTGATATTGATGTTTTAAAAATATGAAACAATAAACCTATAATTAGAGTTCCGTGTATTATGCTTTTATAAGCAGGGGAGTTTATTGTTATGATTATTCCGTTTAGTATATCATATAAAAATTCTCCCCCTCCTATTGTTGTAATTACAAAGTTCATATTTTAATTAAAAGATACTAGATGTTGACGATTTTGAAATAACTTTTTCAATTTCGTGAATTTGATTTAAAACTTGATTACTAAGTGCTATTTTTTTTAGATTGATGTTTCTTTTTTCTTCAACATTTTTACTAACTATTTTAAGATTGTTTTGGAATTTTTCAAGTTCGCTTCCCCCTTTCTTCATTGAATTTGTTCCCTCCATTACTGCATTTAAAACCTCATCTATGTAAATATAAAGAAGTTCTATTGCAATAATCTCTGATAGTGCTATATTCTCATTTTTTGCAGATGCCTCTCCTCCATTTAAAACTTTCACCTTTAGCATTGAAATTATAGGAATAGTTGAAACTTTATCTACCATTTGCTTTTCTTCCGTTGTTAGAGATGAAGTGTTATCATTTAACTTTACAGTTATGCTATCTAATATTGCTTTTATCCTTGTTTGCAAAGCTTTTGCATTACTTAAATTTACATCTTCATCTCTTACATCTAAACATTTATCATAATCATTACACTTATAAACTTTTAATTTACCTCCGCTTAACAAAGAGTCTATAAACTTTGAATCTGTGAGTTTTGCTTGCTTGATTATAAATTGCTCACCTTCATTATCATTGTTTGGCAACTTCTTGATTATTGTTCCTGTAATTGATTGGAATACATTCTTTAAATCATTATCAATACCTGTATTTTTTAGAGCTTCAAATGCAAAGTTTATATCACTTGGTTTAATATTTGCAAGCTCTGGGGTGTTGGTATTTTTAACAGTTGAATTTGTCTCTCCTCCTGCACCGCAGTTATTAACTCCACTAGCCCAGTCACTTGCTCTTCCACTTACTGTTTGTGCTTGCTTGCAAAAGACATTCTTTTCTTTATCCACTTTAGCTAAGCTATAAACTCCTCCTACTGCCCCTGCGGCTATATCACAGCTATTTAGGTTCATTGCGTTTATTTTTTCAATGGTTGCAAGGATGGACTTTAAACTAGAGCCAAGAGAAGGAGAAATTGTATCAATAGCCATTTGAAACACAAGCCCTTTTGCATTGTTTCCCACTGCTTTTAATAGCTTTACAAATTGATCGGAGTTGATATGAGAAAAGCTCCCTGCGAACATATCAATTCCATTACATCCACCTCTTATACTTGGAGTTTGAATAGAAACAGGGTTCACACTTACCACTTTACTTCTTGAATAAACGCTAGGTCCAGAATAATAAGTATTTGTTTGAGTTTTATAAACTCCTCCTTGTGTGTAATTAGAGTTTTCTCCTAGACCTCCCCAGAAGCTTTCCATTGAATTTGATATATTTGCATTTGAAATGTTAAATGAAAGTGTGAAAACTAAAACTGCTTGCAAAGTAAGGAAAAATGGTTTAAGCTTAGGCATAAGTTTAAAAAAGAATATGGAAACATTAGTTTTAATTGCCACAAGTTTGCTTTTAGCCACGCCTATAATTGCAATAATTTGGGAAAAACTTGCAATTAGACACTTTAAAAAACATATTAAGAAATAATTATGCGTCTTCTTGATTATGAATTTTGGAAAGATTTGGCAGCCGTTATGAGCTATGCAACTGTTGGAGTTTCTCTCATTGGTCAAGAAACTTTTGGTAAACATTACACTTTGCTTATCGCCAGTGCAATATTTCTTATTTTTGTGTGCGTTATTCAAATGATTTTGCATAAAGTTGCAAGAAACAAATAATCTCATAAACATAAAACATTCTTGCATTGATTTTAAAACTGCTTGCAAAGTAAGAAAAAATGGTTTAGACTTAGGCATAATAGATTTTAAAAATATGATAGATTTGCTTGCTAAAGGTTTAATTTTTGCCATACCACTTCTTCCAATAAGTGCATTGATAATTGCTATTTTAATACACAAAAGAGAAGATAAAAGAAAGCATTTATGAGGCGTTTTAGCTACGATTTTTGGAGAGATTTTGCGAGTATTCTCAGTTATGTTTTTGTTGCCCTTTCTCTTATAGGAGATGAGCTTATTGGTAAAAAATATATTGTTATAATTGGTATCATATCTGTTTCTATTTGTGCAATTGGTATGATTATAGAAGAACTTAAGCGAAACAAATAATCTCATAAACATAAAACATTAATTATAATCCTCACCCACTTGTTTTGTTAGCATAAATATTCTCTCTTCCACTTCATCAAAAGCCATAAATCCAAAGCCAATAGGAATAATTTTAGAGTTTGTGCCATCAAATAAAAAAAGTGCAGGAACAACATCAATTGAAATGCCAAGTTTTGCAAATTCTCCATTATTCATTTTAGTTTGTTTTTTACTAAAATCAGGTAAATAGCCTCCATCCATTGAAATTAAAACAACATTAAAACCTCTTTCTTCAAGCATTTTAACAACAGGAGAAAACCTATGACAAAAGGCACAATCACTTCTAAAAGCAAAAAATAAACCATATTTCTTGCTTACCGCTTCAAGAGTTTGTCTTTTTTGTTTTTTTCTTTCATCTAGATATGCCTCCTTTCCTATTTTGGAAACAGGTTTATTTACAGTATAATCAAGTGATGGATTTTGCCACACAACTCTTTGCCACATATCAGTAACATTACTTGCCATATTTGTAACCATATTTTGATATATGATATATTCCTTAACATTTTCCTCACTTGGATTTATAATCATTTTTGCCTTCTTTATCTCAAGGTTTCGTTGCACTTCTTTTAACTTTGCTTCATAAAATTCATCATTATTATCTTCTACTTGAGTTTCACTTTCTTCTTTCTTTGCTTCTTTACTATCACAATAAAAATACCATCCACTTAAAGTATTGCAATGTAGAGAATTTGCAAGCAAAGTATGAAATTGCAACAAAAGAATAAAATGATACAATAACAACTTACTTTTCATAACTCTTGCCAATTATTTGATTTATTTGGTTTTGAATTTTATCTTTATTGATATTATTCATTTGAGGATTTAAAGTATTTGTGAATTCTTTAAAATCTATTTTATCCATCTTAATTCTTGAAAGCTCATCTGGTGTAAATCCTCTGCAAGCAGGCTCTGTTTTGTATACTGGTCTACAACCCCAAAATGGCTTACAGTTAGTTTCGCCTGTTGGTATTTTTTGAGGTCCTAGAGGAATTCCAAGTTGCCTCCTTCCATTATCTGCAATTATTTTGTTAAGATTTGAACCAAAACAACAATACTCTTCAGTATAAACAAGACATTTTGTCCCAACAAGTAAATCAAGCTCTTTACTGCAATATGTCCTGTAATATATACACTGCCTTTTCTCCCTCTGTAAGCCTAGGTTTTGCTCTTCTGCATTACACTTTGCCCCAATTCCTTGCCCCCAACCAGAAGCTTTACAACAATTATTATATCCTGCAGTATCCCTAGTGCATTTTTTTAGCTCTCCTCTAAAAATTCTAATATTTTTCTTATCTTTTTGCGAATCTTTTTCAATTTCTTGCATCATTGTTAAAAATGTGATTGATTCTTTCATTTTTTCAGGGTCGGCCGTCTCGTTTTTATATTCTTCTCCACATTTGCCATCTTTGCAGTAAAATTCTACTTGCGTATTGTTATTAACTTGATTTGCTAATTTTTCTGCCTCTGCATCAACTTGCAATTTTTTATCATATTGCTCTAAAACCATCTTAGTATTATCATCTTTATTAAATTCCTCACTTCCTGCACTTTCTAAAGCATTAACATTGCCATAATAACTTGCCTCTTTAGGATTTGATGTTGTAAATCCTGGCACATCTTCTGCTCTATAAGTGTTATTTTTGTTTTTATCTAAAATTTGCTTTCCAAATGCCTTACCATCATTTTCAACATCTTTAAAGTTATTTGCCTTTGTGTAAAAGCAAAAGAAAATAATAAATATAACACTAAATCTTATTATCATAAATCATTAAATAATTCTAAAGCATATGATAGGCTTACACTTCCAGTTACTTTATCATATAAAACATTTCTTTCATCGCATAAACTACCATTGTCAAGACATTCAAAATTACCTCTTACTCTAACAATTGCAGGGGCTTTATCTATTTGAAACAATTCAAACATTTTTGGATGAATAATGACATTTGCTCCTCTCTTATTTGTTATATCACTAATTTTTTGCACTGTTAATGGAATGGATTGTTTGCCACTTTCTGATTTAATAAACCCTCTAAGAACTAAAACCGCATTATATCTTTTTGCTTCTTCAATGTATTCAAGTATCATATTGTTTGGCATACTAAAGCTTATAAATACCATTATATTTTGCTTGTTTATATCAGTGAATTTAGGCTCAATTTCTTCAAGATTGTAATCTTTTCTAAATTCATTGGTTTGAATTAAGTTTTGAGACTTTTTTATTAACTCCTCACTAAATGCCTCTATCTCTTTTTTATCATTAATAGATATTGAAGTATCTATTTGTTTGCTATTGTGTGTATTAGTTATATTAAATTCCTCCAGTTTTTTAAGATTATTAATATTGATTTGCTTTGCATCTTCCGTATAATCTGCAAAAGCAATATTTAAAACCCATAATGATAAAATTAACAACTTCATATTATAATACACAACAGTTTCTTTTTCTCCAAATTAAATAACCAAATTCCTCTCCAATACTCGGCTTAATTCTTCCACTTTCGTAAAGTATCGTACTTCTTCCAAGTGGATTACAACCAAGCGATGCATTTGTGGCAGAAACTGGGTTTACAATTTGAGTTCTATATTGACTTTTTTTGATTATTGGAGATGGTGTAGGCTGGCAAATGCTCTCAGGTCCAGAAGTATTAAAAAGTTGCAATTGTCTATGCATTTTTGCAAGAGTTTTTTCTGCCATTAAAACACTGTTTTGCACCATATTAAATTGCACTCCTCTACCTGTAAAAGGATACATACCACCGTGACATCCCGCACACCAAAAAAGACTATCAAAAGGAACTCCGCCCGATGTTTTGATGCAATCTGCACTACAAGAAGCTTGAGCGACAACATTTCCAAATAAAATCGCCTCAGGATTTTGTATAATTGCAAGAGCTTCATTATTCCAAATTGGGTCTAGCTCACTAATGTATGCAACATCAAATCCAGATACTTCAAGGCAAGCAGCTTCAAGTACAATATTGATTATAGCAGTAACAGGGTATTTATAGTAATGAACATAATGGAAAGAATGTTTTTGAGTATCATCAGGTGTATACTGCGTTCCTGTACCAACTTTTGATATACCAAGATTTAACTTCATACCTCCAAGATTAGCAAAACACATCGGTTCTTTAACTACATCTACCATACCAATAGGCTCCCATAATCCCATTGAAATACCTGGAAGAGGCACGCCTCCTTTAGGGCAAACACAAACAGGGGAAGAGAAGTTATTGGTATCTGGTGCTTTGCCTGGCATAACTGGCATACTTCCTATAGTCATTGGAAAGAAGCACTCCCAACAAATATCAGTAACAGGATTTACAAAATTTCCATTGCAGGCACTAAATGCTGGTTTAAAAATAAAGATTGTAATTACTGCTTGCAAAAGTAATAATTTTATTTTATCATAAAACAGATTATTTATATATTTAAGCTTTATGCATATTACTTTTGATACACATAAAATAATCAAAGAACTTGAAAGCAAAAAATTTACCGAAGAACAAGCTGAAGCTATAGTAAAAATCATAACCGAAACAAGAAAGGAAGATTTAAGTGCTTTAGCAACAAAACAAGATTTAAAAGAATTGGAGTTAAAATTGACGATTAAATTAGGCGTCTTAATGTTTTCATTACTTCTTGCTTTCAAAGTTTTTGATAAATTCCTATAATTCATAATTTAACCTCATTTATTTCAAGCATTTCACCTTTTTGTTTAACTAAGGAAGGCAACCTTTGAATGCCAAATCTTTTAATTAAACTACCATCAAAATCAAAGAAAAACATATCATCATTATTTTTATTAAGCTTTAATACTTCTCCTTTAACCAAAATGATTTGCTTTAAACCTTTAACCCTTAATGCAAAATCTACTTGGCTTTTATCATCTCCATCAATAAAAATTAAAGTTTCTCTTAAGTTTGTATATTTTAACGGATTTACTTTGCTTCCCTTAAAGGCAAATATCTTGCCTGTATGATCCTTTAAATCAATTGATGTTACAATACTTGGATCAAACATAAAAGATTTATTTTCTATAGCTCTTGGTAAGAATATTCCTTTTGGTCTATTAATGGATTTTATAGCTTCTTTTTTAATTTGTTCTTGATATTCATTTACATTAAAATTTACTAGGGATTGCTTAATGCTTTTTAATATATCTTCTTCTATGATTTCAAATGTATTTCCCCTTATTCCATAATCTTGGCTATACACAATATGCAAAAACAGGAAATTGAAAATTAGAATTTTGTAGATTTTATTCATAAACATTACAATTTGAAAAATTTAATTCTTCACATAACTGTTTTGTCACATCAACTCCGCCATTAATGATTATATTCTTTTTAAGAATTATTCCATTATTTGTAATTTTTAATGCAAGACTTCTAACTTCCTCTTCAAAAATTTTAAACTCATCTATAATTTCCGATTCTTTAATATTCCTTTTTTCTGCAAGCTGTAATGCAAATTTTGCTTTTATGAAATCTGTATCAAAATAATAAACTTCAGTTTTCTTTTGGAAAGTTAGCAATATATAACAAATCAAAAATATGAATGCAATTTGCAAATGAAAATTTGAGATAAAATTTAACAAATGTGCCAGTAAATCTAAAATCTTTTTCATACATTCTTATTATTTACAATCATATCTAAACTTTCTGGCAGAGAATAACCTTTTTTCATTAAATCATCTACCATTTTAAAATCTTTTGCATCGGAAGAATATAATTTAGCTGAGAATGGATCTACTATTAATCTAACAACATTGTAATTTCCGTGGGCATATATCACAACCTCAGAATATTCACCTTTCTTTGTTTTTACGGAAAGCAGAGTTTCTTTTAAGTGAGCTGACATATTACCAACCTTCTTTGATTCTTCAAGAATTGCAATACTTTCTGGCTTTTGTGATAAGATACACAAATAATCAGAGTTTTGCAAAATAGCAGTTGTTGCTGGAGATTTATAAAAATCTTCTACACTTTGCGTTGCAATTACAAGTTGACCATTATACTTTCTTGCCCTTCTTGCCATTGCTTCCATAAATTCCGCCATCTCTTTCCCTGCAAGTAAAGCCCAAGCTTCATCTACAACAAAACTTTTAATCTGTGCTCTACTTCCCAAATACATTTCTTTAAAACCTAAAAAAGAAGCATATAGAGTTATAATTCTTTGCAATTCTGGTTTATCTTTAATGTGAGAAAGCTCAAATACAACGCAATCATTATCTATTTCAAGATTAGCTTCTCCAATAAAATATTTACTAAACTCACCCTCTGTAAAACTTTTCATTCTTAACGCAATTGTATACATTAAATTTGAAACTTCATCTGGTCGATCCAAATTATGCTTATTATTATAATCATCAATTAAAACTTGCGAAACTAACTTTAAATTCCCTTTATACCCAAACTTTTTTATTGTATTTTTTACAGCTTCTGCAATGATTTCAGCTTCTATTTTAGAGCAAACTTCATCTTCTCTGCAAATCATTGTTCTTATCATTTTGATTATAAAATTTACAACCTCATCGTAGAAACTTACTCTTTCTACATCTTCATCAGAATTATCTTTTAGAACTTTTAACTCCTCTTCTTTTTTGAGTAATGTAAATGGATTTAAACAAATTGTATTACCTTCAGTAAATTCTATATATTTTCCATTAAGATACATACAAGTTTTTTGAAAGCTTTGCCCATCATCAATAATTATCATTCTTCCCCCAATTCCAGAAATACTCATCATATAGTCTTGCATAAAAAAAGATTTACCAGAACCTGACTTACCAACAATACAAGTATTAAAATTTCCTCCTTGCAGTGCTTTAAATGGATGAAAATTAAAAATTTGCCCTCTTCTTCCAAAAAGAAGCATACAGGGTTCTAAGTTGCCCTTCATTTCTCCTTGTAGTGGCATTAAATTTGCAACATTCCAACTTAATACTCTTTCCGTTCTTTTGGTAATTTTTAAATCTTCAAACAATCCATCTCCAAGTGTAAATGGAAGAAAGCTTAAAAAACTTTGTAAAGAAAGATATTTGTCAACAACTAATGTAAAACCGCTCCTAGTATAAATATCCATTAAATTTCGTGATGCATTATCAATTTCCTCAGGTTTTGCAAGTATTAAAACGCCACTATATATTTCCACAAGTCTTTGCCCTTCATCCAGTTTTTTACTGATAAAATTATATTCGTTAGCCTCTTCTGCTATGCTTGGAAAAAATCTTAAAAGTGCATTTTCTTTATTTTTTTGGAGCTGAATACTTTTAAGTTTAATTTTTGCCTTTGTATCCTCAGTGTTATATGGGAAAAAAACGCATATGGTTTGCAAAAAGGCACACGGAATTTGAGCTAAATCGTTATAATAGTCACCTATTAAATTAATGCCATTTGCTTGAGAAAAAAATTGAGGGTACTGTTTAATGCTAAAACTTTTTGCAATTATATGTTTTTCGGCTTTATTAGAGAATAAATGTATTTTATCATCTTCAATATCAATTTTATTTTCAACATCTACTACTTGATTTGACAGTATTTCATATTTATTATAAATTTTTTCACTTTCAAAGCTATCAGAGCAATTAGCATTTATAATTTCATCAATAAAACCTAAAAAACCTTTAATATCAATAATTTTTGCCCCAAATCCTATTCCATTAAGCAGTGAAATAAAGTTTTTTCTAGCTAAAATCAGCTCATTTAGTATTTTTTCACTTCCATTAACTTTACCTTTCTTTTTGATAGAAAATATTAGATATGTTTTAAAATTCCTAATGCGGTAATTTCCATTGCCTCCAGAATAATCTTGCCAATTACCTTTTTTTATAAATTCTATCCTTTTTTGAGTTAAAAATCGTATTGCTTCTAAATGTGGTAATCTTGATTGTAGGCAATTATCCAAAATATTGCCAATTCTGGGACTTCCATAATTAATAATTTGCAAATACCCTCCTTCTTGAATGTTATCTCTTAATAAATTTGAAATAACCTCCATATCTTTTTTATCAGCCCCAAAAAGATTACCTATTTGCAAGATAAAGCCATAACTCTGATCGTTAATGAAAATTGAGTTTTCTCGTTCATAAAATCTATATGGGAGAAAATTTGAAAGCATATGAAAGTTCCAATCAATGTGCTTTTTCTCAATATTTAGATTTCTATCGCCAAAAAAATCGCTTATTATATTATCAATTTTCATCCACTTAGCTTTCATAAATCATTAGATTTAAAATTCCATATAGCAGGTTTTAAAATGACATAAATATAATTCTCATCATAAAAATTGCCTTCTTCATCATAATGGGGAGCTATCCAAATTTTACCAATTTTCTCCTCAGTTCTTTTTGGAACAATTCTTGTTGTGGTGAATGTTTCAATTGGTTCTTCTATTATGACTTTACCTTTAGTTTTGGTATCAATTAATTCGTTTTTTACTTGATGATTAGCCAAATTATCACTCTCAGTAATTGTAAGACATTTTTTACCACTTTTTACCGCAGGACAAGAAAAATTGCTTTTTTCAACACAACCTACAAGAAAAAGTAAAACCCCGCAAAAAATTGTATTTTTCATATTTAAAGTATTACTTGATTATTATTTTGAACTTCTTTTTTATTCTCTACTTCTGGAACAAGACTAACCCCTTCCAAGAATACAACCTCAATTTCTATTCCAGCAGGTAAGCTAATAACAGGTTGGTATTGTTCCGCTCTCTTAATATAGTAATCAGCTAACATATCTCCTGACTTTTCTATACCTTTCCCAACTCCTGATTTAGCCGCATTGCCTAAAGATTGTTGTTGTGTAAGCACAATGCCATTTGTTGTTAAAGCAGCAGGTGGTTGTAGTGATTGAGAATATGAAGAACCAAATCCAGAAATTAAGCCAGCAGCAAAAGCTTTACTTAACTTATCCCAGTCCCTACTAACAACAACTCCCCTTATACCAGCTTTACCAAATCCAGATACATAACCTTTAACATTCACTTCAAAAGCTTCACCTTTTTTTCTAGTACAAGTCATCCTTGAAAGTTTAATATAAACCCTCTCACTTGAAATATCTCCTTCTGCACCAGCAGTAATAACACAACCACTAACATCAGTCCTTTCTTTTTCTCCTTTTAAACTTGAAGAAATTGCCTCACCACTTAATCTAATTAAAACAGGTCTTGGATTTGCTTGAGAAGAAGTTCCTACGCCTGCATCAACAGCGGAAATTAATATACCTCTTGCATATGCTCCTTGTGGTATGTAATTTTTTGTCTTTTTATAAAAACTTGAATTTGATTTTGATTTATTCTGTAAATTAATATTATGAGTAGTAATAGATTTGCTATAAACTACTTCATATTGATTATTTTTATTATCGTAATTGTTAGAAAAATTAGCAAATGGATCGTTTTGATTAACTCTAGGATGACTCCCTTGAGATAAATTTTCATTCATTGCAGATATAGAATTTTGCATATCTTGCATCATTCTCATTAACTCTTCCTTTTCATTCTTTAAATCTGCAAGTTGATTTTCTAAAACCCCTACTTTTTTTGACTCTTCAATCATCCATTTATCTTGTGCCTTCACCGTATCTTTCCCTAATGAATATTGCTTACCTGTATTCTCTTTTTCTTTTTTTATTTTTGGTTTTTTAGGGGAGCAACTTTCATACATTAAAAATATTCCTAACAGAATGGTTATAAAAATAATACTTGTTTTCTTTTGCTTATCTAACTTTTGAAATTTAGAAATTGTCTCAACAGCAAAATTTTTTAATTCATTTTGTGAATTCTCATTACTATTACTCATATTATATGTTATTAATTATAATATATAGGTTTGTAGAAGATTTAGGTGGTAATATATTTGAATCCATACTGACCGCCCTAACACCATCTTTATAAAAAGTTTTTTCTGAGATTTTTATTTCATTATCTGTTTTATTCTTTAATTGCATTTGTAAACCTATTAAAGTTTCACCAGTAAAAATAAGAACTTTTTTTGCCTCAATTTCCTTTGAAACAAACCATAATCCAGAAGTGCTTGATATTTTATACTTATTATTTGATTTCCCGCCTCCCGTTCTCATTACTTTCATCATCTCTACTAAATCACTCTTTTCAAAAGTATATACTCCTTCTTCCTTTAGTTCTGTATTTAAAGATGGTTGCTCAATATCTCTTAGAATGATTTGAGTTGAAGAAATATTTTTTGGTATTAATCTTAGTTTGTATGTTTTACCTTTTTCAGTTATAACAAAGCAAGATATTTCTTTTAAATCTTTTTCAACTCTGAAGTAAACTTCTCCGAGATTTTCAATACTTGAAATGATTAAAGCATCATCTGGATATTGCAAAGTTTGTATCCTATCTCCAGAAACTTTTAATCTATTAACATCTCTATTAGAAATATTAAAGCTTAACTCCGAGCCATCAGTTACATCTCTAATTTGAGTAGCAAAAGCTAATTTACAAAATATTACAAAATATATAATTATTTTTTTCATACATCACTTGGATTAATTTCTTCAAAATCATTTAAACGGATTCTTGTATTTTGGAAATCAAAGGCTAATTTATAGGCTTTCCGTTTCGTTTCTACAATTTTACCGCCAACAAAAATACTTAACTCTCCAGTTATTGTAATTACATTCTCTAATCTGATAATATCAGAAATTTGAAATGATTGTGAAATGCCCTTTAATTTTATTTCGTCTCGCCTTTCCTCTAATTCATTTTTGAATGAAGCGTATATGTGAGAAGGAGTATAGCTTAAAACTATGTTATTTAAAATATCAACATTTTCTGGTGTAATGTTAAGGTATGCAAACATTATATCTCTTGCAATTGCCATAATATATTCCCCATTTACTAAAGATTTTGATATTTCCATCTCTGTGCTAACAACAGAAGGGACTAATATAATTGATTTTTCAGATCTAAAAGACAGTATACTTAAAAATAAATTTGACAAAATTAAGCAACCTGTTAATAACGCCAAAATATTTCTTTGCTTTATCAAATATTTTAAATTGGTTTGTAAAACATCTTTATCCATATTTATTTAATAAAAGTTTGCATATAAGAAGGTGGAGTTTTTCTAAAACGAATAAAAGATGGTGGAAAATTCCAATACACAAAACCTATAAGAAAAGCGTGTCTACCAGTTTTGTTAATCTTCTTCATAAATTTTATAAATAAGATACCACAAATTACACCTAATAAAATATGCCCTAAAATCATACCAATTCCAGCTATAAAAACGAATAAAATAAATTCATTTTTATTAAACAATAGCATCTTTTCCTCTTGAAATTTTCTCGGAATAAAATTTTCTTCCATATAAAATAACCAGTAATTAAAAAAGAGCATTAATAAGTGCTGGCCCAATCCATATTGCTGCTAAAGGTGCACCAAAGGCTGCAATAACCGCTTTATTTGGATTCGTCATTAGATTGCCAACAAGAGCAAGTAGACATAAAAAAGATATTGCCTTACCTAATGTGCCTTGCAGATTATCTTGCACCCAAGTAGATATTTTATTAAATTCCGTCATACCACCAGCACCATAACTTATTTCAATCATACTAAGAAATATTAGTAATAAAAATAGCATTACAGAAAGATGGTTTTTATGTTTAATTTGTCTAATTATCGCCATAAAAAATATAAAAGTTAAATTTTAAATCATACATTATCAACTAAAAAACGAATTTTCAAGTTATTTTTAAACTTTTTTAATTCAATTTTAAATTGAAACTTTTTTTCATAATATTTTTGTTGCAAAAACATTCCTTTTGTATTCAAATAAAGCATATGTAATTTAAATAAATTTTTTATGTTAATAAATATTTATTTAGAAAACTAAATATATTTATTATAAATAAAAAATATACTATATAAATTAAAATGCAAGTTATTTTTAAAAATTTTTATGTCTGAAATTTCTACGCCAACATATCAAAAATTAAGAAAATATATGAATGAGAATAAAATTAACAATATTGAAATATGTAAGATATTGGATTGGTCTCCTGCTGGTATATCAAATTATTTAAGTGGTAAAAGCGGAAAAGACACTAAACTAGATATGATTGTTGAATTATATCTAGAAAATATTAATCTTAAAAAAAATTTCAATAATAATAAAGAAATGGATGAGTTGATGTTAAAATATAACAAATCTGAAGCTCAAGTTGTTGCTTTAAAGGAACTTTTTCAAAGCTTCACAAGTGCAAGTACTTTCAATATTGCAGAACTATTGGAAAAATTTAAACAGATGATAATTGAAGTAGACGAAGAAGATAAAGAGATATTAAGAAATAGATTATTCCAAGCTCAAACCCAGCTTAATGAAGCGTTGAATAAAATAAAAGAATTGGAAACAAGTAATAAAATTAGAGGTTAAAATCATACACCCCTCAAGCACCTTTTTCTTTAAATTCAAGGTGTAAATTTAAATACTGCCCACTCCACCGTGTTGTTTGCCTTTGGCTTCACTGCCCGCACCTCATATAAAATTTATTTAGTTTATAAATTTTATATTTCCGTGTTGTATTAAAATTTAACCTTCCCCTTGCGGTGAGTTTAAATAAAAAGGTGTTTTTTACCTAATTATGGCTTTGAAGGAACGCAAGTTCGCACAAAACATTCTGTTTTGTTTGCTAAACTTGACATTCTTCAAAACTATTATTTAAAATATGACATCTTTATTAGAAAAAAACTTTTGGTTAAAACTTGAAAAAGCAAGTATAGATACTGCGAGTATCATTAATGGCAAACTTTATATCAGTTTAACGCCAAATAACTGTGTACTAGAATTTAGAAACACCAATCAAGCTAAACAATGTGTAGAAAAAATGGAAATTGAAATCAGAGAACATTATATCCAAATAAGATTTGATATAATTTTAAATTTTGGAAATTATATTGTTGAGGATTGTGAAAATCATCATTTTTGCCTCCTTATTAAGAAAAATAAATTAGATTTTGGAGCAATGATATTTAAAATTAATCAACATACAATTATGGTAAAAAGATTTTTATGGGCAGTTCGTCTTTTAAAACAAATCAAATATCTATTTAAAAATTAACGATCATATGATTTATTTCTACTTTCTAAATTAACATAATCTAAGGTAGACAATTTAATACCATTATTCTTCTCAAGGCTTCTTTGAACTTCTGCCTTATTATCAACTATTAAAATTGCTTTCTCTTTTGCCCTTGAGATTTCTACATAAAAGGTTTGCTGATTTGTAAGAGGTGTATTTGATTCTAAAACTGCAATTACATTTTTTACTGTCTTTCCTTGCGATGCATAAGCTGTACTAGAATATGCATAATCTATATGTTTTAAGATTGGATCGCTAAATTTTAAAGTCTTTGTTTGATTTTTTTCTTGCAAGACAATTAAGGATTCTTTAAAATTTATGTTAATTACTTTTGCTGTATGGGAATTAACTATTCCTCTCTCTTTATCATTCCTTAAATATCTTATTTCTTCCCCTAAAGCAATTTCTTTTTCACTTTTTTTAAAAATTTCAAAATCCAGCTTTGAACCTTTTAAACTAAATTCTATCTGCTTATTATCTTTTTCTAAAACTAAGCAATTTTCTTTTATTGCTTTTATTTCAAAGTTATCATTTTTACAAATATTATGCTTCTTATAGCTTGTATTAAAGATAATGTATTCGCCTTTTTCATAGCTAAAATGTTGTGATTTTTCTGACAAACTTAAGTGCTTTGATTCAAATGTTTCTTGATTTATCTTGATCAGATTTGAGATTTCCTTCTTCTCTTGTAAAATATTTCTTGCAAGATAATTAATTTCCTTCCTTAAATTGTTAGATGGTGACAACAATAGCGTATCTTTTCTATCTTCTTTTGAAAGTTTGAAATATTCTTTTATAGCAATCTCAGATATCTTTTCATTTTTTCCTTTTTCTACAATATTGTTTCCTATCTTTTCAAATGCTTCCTTAATATCTCCTTTAATTGCATTTTTTACCGCCTCTTTTAAAATTAAATCTTTTTGTCTTATAATTTCATCCATTATTGCAGTTTTCATACCTGCTTTCTGTAAATCATAAAAGGGTTTTCCTGCTTCAACAGAAGCAAGTTGCTTTGTATCACCAACTAAAACAACTTTACATCTAAGCTTATCCGTTATCTTAAGTAAAGAATTCATTTGCTTACTTGAAATCATAGAAGATTCATCAACAACAATTATTTTGTTCTTAAAATCATTTTGCATTTTAAATAGACCATCAGAAGTTTCCTTATTACTTACAAGCCCTTCATACTTCTTTAAAAATTTTTGCAAAGTATGTGCTTCCGTAAGACGAGCATCTTCTTTTAAAGTTATGGTAGCTGAGTTGCTAGGAGCCATCCCTAAAAAAGAATATCCTTCTTTTTCAACTATTTTCCTTGCTTCATTTAGCATATAAGTTTTTCCAGTTCCCGCAGAGCCTTGAATACCTACAATTCTATCTTTAGTTGAAACTATCAAATGTATACTCTCTTTTTGCCCTTGATTTAAAAGGGTGTTATTTAATGTTTCCATTTTAAAAGTTTCCAAAATTTTTACTTCCATTACTTGTCCTCCCTGCAGTAATTTGATATTTTCTTTTTCTAAAATTAAATTATTTTTTGGAATTAATTTTTCACCTCTTAAAATCAAATCTCCATTAGAAATATGGTTTTTTATTTCTTGCTGTATATCTTTTAAAGAAATTGTATCACTGAAAGATAGGGCAGAATTTATTAATTGATTCCTTTCAAATACTGCTTCTTTTTCACTTAAATTTGATATTGCAAATCTAACTGCTTCTGAAGTAATTTGTTTTATTTCTTTATTACTGGTAATGGACTTATCTTTGAATTTAGCATTCTCAATAATTTTATTCAAATCAACGCCAAAGTTATTTATTCGCTCAGTCCATTCCTTTTTTAATTCAAATTTATCAACATCTTTTTTTGCTTGCCTTGTTAAGAGAGTTGCTTTAGCCGAATCTTTTGCAGTTTTTTCTTCACCATTATTTTTTTCAAAACTGCTAAGTGATTTTTCTATTTCTATTCTTCTAGTGCTAAAAGCTTTTCTGATGTCTACATTAATTTCTTTTAACTCAAATCTTCCATCTTTATGTATTTTTTCTACTTCATACCCTAATTCTTTTAAATTTTTACTAAGTTCATTTCTATATACTTTACCAATCAACTTTTTATTTGAAAATACCTTATAAAACTCGGCACTTCTAAATTTTCCGTTGTTATCTTTTGTAGCATTAATAACAACGCAATGGGTATGCAGTTGCGGATCTAAATTTCTTGAAGTATTGTGTCTAAAAGTTGCAATAGCAATATTATCACTTTTAAGATAAGACAATTCATCCTTTCTTCGTATTCTAGTTCTGACACATTCCTCTTCAACAAACTTAAGTGCCGTTGCAATTGATTTTTCATGGGCTTTGTAAATTCTGCTATCCCCTCCAATTTCTGCCAAAATAGAAACTGATTTAGGTGCTGAAAAAGTCAAATCTATGCCTGCAGAATGTTTCTTCTCGCCATTTTTAGATATTTTGCCAAGAATTACAGTATCAGTGACCTTCCCCTTCAATAAATTATCAAAATCCTTTAAATCAACTTCATTTTTCAAGCCTAACTCGTCAGCAAGTTTGCCATACCATCTTGAATATGCTCTACCCTCATTTTCGGTACTTTCTTTAGAGTAATAATCATCTTTTTCATAATAAGAAGCAGACATTCCAGCTGAAATATTGGCAATAGAAAGCATATTTGACTAATTATCTTCTTCAAACATATTCTTTTTTATTGGATTTTTCTTATTTGGTTCACTGCAATTATCCGAACTTTCATTGTCAATATTAACTTCTGCAATATTCTTTAAATTTTCTTCCAATCCATCTTTTTTAATTTCCTTATATTCAATAAATTTAATCTCATCCTCTACTAAACTTTCTGCGATTTTATTTCTTGTTTTAGGTTTTATTTTAAGCTTAATTATTGGAAATGAAAATGGAAACCTTATAAAACAACTTAAATTTGGTAAACTTTGTATTTCGCTTGGAATAACAATCTCTTCCATTCTTTTTTGCGTACTAATACTAACACCATCTCTTATCTCGTTCGCACCAAATGTTAACCCTTCTTTCACTTCATCCACCTCTTTCTTCCCCAAACTTTCTGCCGACCACTTCGCTGTATTAATATCGGGACTTGAAAATATTATTCTAGTTTTGCAATTACCACTCATTGTATCAGCCTTTTTCTCTCCATAAACCTCTCTTAATTGAGAAATTAACTGCATTGATAATATAAAACTACCTCCAAATTGTCTACTTTGAGACAAACCTGCATCTAAACTTGGAATTTGGTTAATTGAAGGAAGTTCGTCAAGAATAACCCAAATGTTCTTTTCTTTTTGTTGCTTGAGTGATAAAAGCGAATTAATCACAATATCAATTTGGCAAGTAAGTAATGGTTGTAAAGTCTCGTGCATATCACTTCTAGAGCTTAAAAATAAAAAACTCCCCTTTGTTGAATTAATTGAATCTTGTATAAAATTCCTAATAGAAAATTTATCTGTTTCTTTTACAAACTCATCTTGCTTTAATATTTTTAAAAATTGCGTATATGCTGTTAAAGTACTCTTGATACTTAATGTAGTTCTTATCTGCTCATCATTTTCAAATAAAGATTTGACATCACTATTTTTTAAAAAATCTCTTAATTCATAAAATCCTTTTCTTAATATATATTCTGCTAAATCTTTATTATTACCTTTATTTTGTCTTCTCAACTCTTTAGATATTTCAATAAATAGATTTCTTGCATTCTCATTCCAAAAATTATCACCAGATTTTATATTTGGTATAAGACTGCTTGCAATATTTCTTAAATCTATTTCCTCTTTTCCAATTCTAACTTCATTAAATATACTCCAATTTTTTGCTCTTTTATCATAAGGATTGAGAATTATATCTTTACCTTCCTCGTAATAAAATGGTATAAAACTTCCCATTTTATCGTAAATAATGGCAATATCTCCTCTTTCTTTTATTTGGTCTATTATAGAAGATAAAAATACAGTTTTTCCAGTTCCTGAGCCACCTGTAATGAAGGTATGTTGATGTTCAGTAAATGCTGGATATTCTATATTTGATGCTATTATATATGGTTTATATTCTAAATTTTTAAAGCTGTATTTAAAGATTTTAGATCTAATTTTTTTAATAAAAACAAGTATTTTCCATAATTTTCTTTGAAGTATTTTATCATTATATTTAGAAATAAGTTTAGAAACGATTTTTGGAGAAGAAATTGTTATACCTCTAAGAATTTTATTTCTAGACCGCCTTTTACCTTGATACCAAAACCAAAATGGCAAAAATATAGGCAAGACAAGACCTAGCTTAAGTGCATAAATAATGTCGCTGTCAACTTGTTTTTTTACTTTAAGTGCATCTTTATTTGTTAAAACATATCGTATTGGTACTATAACTTTTTTCCCTGTATTGTTTATTATTGAGATTGTCTCCGATTTTGATAAATCTTTCATCAAGCTTGCTTGATGATAATAAAACCAAACTTTTAAATCATAACTTTTTATTTTATAAAAGGCAATAGAAATTGAAATAATAGAAGATGTAAAAAATATTCTTATCAAAAATTTTACCGCCTCTTTAAACATTCTAAATTTATGTGCTTCCGTTTGACTGCCAGTAATAAATGAACTAAACATAATGTAAATTAAAGTTTCGAAATATATTCTTTTAAATCCTTTTTTATTTCCTTTATCAAATTCTTATCCTTCTCATCGTTGAAAAATTTTAGCTCTATTGCTTTTGATAAAAATCCAGAAGCTTTAAATGTCTCAATTAGGAGTTTTTCCAATCTTTCAAATCCTAAATTATATTCATTAAAAAGTTTTCTCCTAATCAATTCACTAACATTACCATTTGTTTCATTCTTCGCCATTTGCCTTATTAAAATTAGTTCATTTTC
>JBILVD010000008.1:0-22156 GCA_044370655.1 Candidatus Deianiraeaceae bacterium
TTTATAAAGTATTTGAGGTGTTTATTTTTAAAGAGAGAGATTATCTTATAAATCTATAAAGTTTTATAATACTCTTCGTCAATTTTTGTTAAGTGGGGGGTATGCATATCAAGTAATTTTGCTTTATATCTATCTATATATTTAGTTTTAAGAAAACAGTAAATGTGATTTTTGATTAAATATATGCCCTTAAGTCAAATTAAAAAAGTTAAAAACTATACCTTACTTACCTAAACCTTGGTTTTTCTTATATAAAGTTTTGGTTTTGTTTTCATTTTGACTTAGGAGCTTTTTGGAAGTTTCGGGAACTTTGTTGGAATTTGTATCGGGAGTGATTTTTATTGAAGAAATAGAGTTAATATTCACAACCGTCATAATTGGCTCTGATTCAATTCCGTCTAATTCAACCTTCACCTTCTCTGTATCTCTTAAAAAAAATTTAAAAAAGCGGCGTGCTAACTTTATTATAAAACTTTGCAGTCTAGTAAAAAAAGTTTCTCTTTGTTCTGGTGTTTTTTCGGTCTCAATTACAGTGATTAAATTTTCTTTCAAAGTTTCAAGTGGCTTTGTAATACCATTTTGTAAAAAGTCATCTATCTTAATTTTTTTTGCAAATTCATTCTCTACGGCGTTTAAAACTCGTATTTCAAAATAATTTGTCACCACTTCTTTAAAGCTATCTTGATATTTAGTTATTAAATCTATAATATCTTCTTTTGGAGAATTCAACCTTTGGAAGTTTTCATTCAGTGCGGTATGTAAATTGCAAATATCGATAATGAAATTGTTCTCCTCTTCCCCTATTTCTCCTTGAATTTCGTAAAGAAGATCTGTCATTTCTTTTTTTAGACGCTCTCTGTCTCGATTCTGCTTTTTCTCGATTGAACGCCTTTCTTCTTCCCCTCCTTTATCACTTAATTCTTCATTTTTAATGGGGAGAATTTCTTGTTGCGGTTTTTCTTGTGTAGGTTTTGAGTTTAAATCAAAATCACTATTGTTAAAATCAGGGACAACCGCTTCTGATTTTTCATAACTTACTAGTTTTTTTTTCATAACTTTACTAATTAGTTTTTAAATCCGATCAGTTAATTTTTATGCAAAACAAATTAAATTATTATTTGCCAGTTTAACACAATAATTTTTTATTGTCAATTTTAAATTAATATTTTGTTGATGCCTAGCTTTTGTTTTATGCAAACGTAAAGTCTATTATCAAGTCTGTTATCTAATAAAACTTGACTTGAAAGGTTTTATTTTATATAAAATTATTAATTATATTTATATGGTATGGCAGAAGTAAATTTGAAAAAACCAGATTGGATAAGAGTTAAAGCACCTACAACTGAAGAATTTTTAAAAACAAGTGAAGTTGTTAGAGAGAAAAAGCTATTTACTGTGTGCGAAGAGGCTGCCTGCCCTAACATTGGGGAATGTTGGCAAAAAAAGCATGTCACTACAATGATTTTAGGGTCTATCTGCACTCGTGCTTGTGCGTTTTGTAATGTTAAAACGGGTAAACCTATGCAGTTGGACGAAGGTGAGCCAAAAAGAGTGGCGGAGATGGTTAAAGAATTTGGAGCAAAGCATATTGTTATAACTTCTGTTGATAGAGATGACTTAAAAGATGGTGGGGCAACTCAATTTGCAAGGTGCATAGAGGAAATAAGGGATTTAAATATGAAAACCACTGTTGAAGTTTTAACTCCAGATTTTAGAGGTAAGAAGGGGGCGGTTGAAATTGTAGCAAATGCTTACCCTGATGTTTATAATCACAACCTTGAAACGGTTCCTAGGCTTTATCAGAGAATTCGCCCTGGAGCAAGATACTATAACTCCTTGAGATTGCTTGAAAAGGTGAAGGAGGTTAACCCGAGGATATTTACAAAAACAGGCATTATGGTAGGTCTTGGAGAGGATAAAGAGGAGGTGTTGCAAGTAATTGATGATGCAAGGGCCGCAGGTGTGGATTTTTTAACCATTGGTCAATACTTACAACCTACTAAAAAACATGCACAGCTAAAGAGATTTGTAGAACCTGCGGAGTTTGAATACTATAAAAAAATTGCTTATTCTAGGGGATTTATTCTTGTTTCGTCAAGCCCGCTAACTCGCTCATCTTATCATGCGGACTCGGATTTTGAGGAGTTAAAGAAGCGTCGCTTATCTGAAACTATCTAGATATATTTTTTAACCTAACTCCAAAAATCATAAGTATTATACAGTAAATTGCTACTCCTAAACTCATTATAACTCCTAAATACCCAAATTTTATTAAAAGAGAATGTTCAAAAATATTTTTGTAGTAAGCGGTATTTTGATTTATTGTAAAAAAGTAAAAACAAAAAACGGCAAAAATAATTGAAGATATAATTATTTTTAAGTTAAAAATTGAAATTTTTACCCAATCTAATTCTATCAAACGCTTTCTTTTTAATAAAAAAAATGTAATCATAGCGTCTGCAAAATAAGAAACTCCAGAGCCAATAATAATGCCATAAATACCAAGTATTTTAAGGAGAGATATTGATATTATCGAATTAATTAAGGCACAAAAAAGAGCTATATACATAGGTGCCTTAGTGTTATCATGAGAGAAAAAAATAGAAGAGAAAATCTTCATATATACAACAAACGGAAGGGCAAATCCTAGAATTCTTAAACAATTTGCTATAATTTGCGTGTTTTCAAAAGTAAAATTTCCTCTTTCAAAAACTACGGAAACAAATATGTCAGCACATAAAATTAAGGAAAATGCAACAGGTAACACAAGTAAAGAGCTAACATTTAGGCTTTCTGTTTGAATTTCTTTAATTTCACTCACACTTTTTTTACCCACAGCGGAGGAAAGCACGGGCAGAACCACAATTCCAATTGCCGTGCCTATTGAGGCGGTAGGTAAATAGAAAATTCTATCTACAAAATAAAGATACGAAACTCCAGAAGCAATTAAACTACCTAAAATTAAATCAAGTAATGTATTAATTTGACTTAAACCTCCTGCAATCATAGCTGGAAACATCTTTTTAAAGGTTGTAATAACATTTGGATGAAAAATCTTTTTCGAAGGTAAGTAAATTCTCAGTCTAAAACCTTCTTTTACGCAACCAAAATAAGCAATTAAAAACTGAAATACCCCTCCCATTAAAACCCCAAATGCGAGAGTGTGTGCAAAAGTTTTAAAATAATTTTGGAAGAATAGTATAAAAATAATCAGGGATACATTTAAAAACACGGGGACAATTGCATAATAAGAAAACTTTTTTATGCTATTTAACAGCCCACATAAAATTGAAGAGCCAACAATTAGCATAAAATACCAAAACAAAATGCGAGAAACCTCAACTGTTAATTTGAATTTTGCTTCATCACTTAAAAACCCTGGAGAAGTGAAAGCAGTAATTTGCTCCATAAAAATTTCAAATAATATCGTTATGATTAGAACAACATAAAACATTATTGTAAAAACCGAGCTAGAAAAAATTGAAAGTTCAATCTTGCCCTTCTGCTCTAATATTTTACTAAAAGATGGAACAAAGGCGGCAAAAAACGTGCCTTCTGCTAGTATCTTCCTAAAAAAATTTGTAATTTTAAAGGATGCAAAAAATACATCAGACATAAAACCAACCCCAGCATATTTTGCAATTAATCCGTCTCTTGCAAACCCTAAAAGCCTTGCAATTATTGAGAAAAATGTAATTACAAAAGCAGACTTAAAAACTCTCATACTTCAAGACAAACAACAACACCCGGAAGCTCTTTTCCTTCAAGCCATTCTAAGAATGCACCTCCAGCGGTTGAAGAGTATGTCATTTCGTCTTTAAAGCCAGATTCCAAAACGGCAGATGCGGTGTCTCCCCCTCCGATAATTGATTTTAATCCGTTTTGTCTTGTTGCTAGCGCTACTTCCCTTGCAAATACAAAAGTGGAAACTCCAAATGGAGAAACTTCAAAAACTCCTAAAGGGCCATTCCATAAAAACATCTTGCATTCCAAAAGAACTTTTTTTAGCTCGTTTATTGAGTTATTTCCAGCATCTACGATAATATCTCCCTCTTTAACTTCATTTATTTTAACCATTTTTGAAGGAGCGAATTTGGTTATTTTTTTACATACTATAACATCGGTAGGTAGAATGATTTTGCAACCAACCTTCTCTGCTTCTGAGAGAATTTTTAATGCGGTTTCCTTGAATTCTTTTTCGCATAAAGAAGACCCAACATTAAAGCCTTTGGCGTATAGAAAGGTATTTGCCATTCCCCCTGCGATAAAAATATAGTCTATCTTTTTTATTAAATTTTCAAGTAGAGTGATTTTGGTTGAAACCTTGCTTCCACCAACAACTGCAAGAGTTTTTCCAATTTTTTCACCTAGAATGCTTTCTATACTTTCAATTTCCTTCGTCATTAAAAAACCTGCATAAACTTTTGTGAATTTTGCTACAATGCTAATTGATGAATGAGCCCTGTGAGAGCAAGAGAATGCATCGTTTATATAAAATTCTCCTAAAGAGGATAAGGTTTTTGCAAAACTCTCCCCTCCTCTCTCCTCTTCTTTATTGTATCTTAAGTTTTCACATAAAACTACTCCTGATTGAGGTAGATTTGTAAAGTCTTCACAAAATATAACTTCCTTTTGAAGTAAGTTTTCAATATGAGGCTTGAGTTGCAATAGAGAAAACTCCTTTTCTTGTGCTTTTGGTCTACCAAAATGAGATAGAATTACAAGCCTTGAAACTCCTTCGCTAAGTAAAAATTGAATTGAAGGTAGAGCCTCTTTTAGCCTTGTGTCATCAGTAATTTGCCCCTCCACAATTGGCACATTTGCGTCAATTCTTATAACGGCAGTTTTTCCTAATAATTTGCCTTTCAAGTTTGATATATTTCTATATTTTTTCATATTTTAGTTAATGAGATTAGTAATTCACCCTTATCGTTTTCTACTAAAACCTTTGAGTTAAAAAACCTTCTTTCAAGATGATTTTGCCCTTTAAAGTCAATAAAGATTTTTTTTGAAAATTTTATGAACTCTTGCTTTGTTTTTTTGCTTTCAAATATATTTATTAATGCTCTTAGTGTTTTTTCAATACATTCGGTTTTTTGCTCGTCTTCTTTTTTTGAAGGTAAAGAATTAATGGGGCTAGATTTAAAAAATAATCTTATTTTAAAACTTTCTAGAACCTGCTTTCCGCTAATTGTTGCAATAATGGAGCATTTTTCATTGCTTAAATCAAATACTTTTGAATATCCTTCAAGTTTGCTAGTGTTAGACATAATTTGCAAGCTTTCGGCAATTTTATTAGGGCTTCTAAAATCAACTTTATATCCAAAAAATTTTGAATATACTACAAATCCTAAAGTACCAATTGTAATAAAAATAACTAGAGATAGTATTTTCTTTTTCATAATAATTTCAATGTATTAATTAAAAATCCGCAACCAATTAAAGTAATTGCTAGACCAGCAATTCTTTCAAATAAAGACATTCTAGGCAAGATGAACTTCCTTGAAATATTATTACCAAAAATAAATGCATATGTATAGCAATAACAACATGAGGCAAGTATTGTGCAGATGGAGTATATGAATTTTGTTAAACTTGTATCTCCCGAGCTAACAAAGCCTAATATCATTGATGTAATGCCTACGATACTCATGGGATTTGCTAAGTCTGTTGAAATTCCAGTTAAGTATTGTTTTAAAGGAGGAATTTGCTTTGCATTTGAACCAAGGTTATTAGAATGTTTGCTAAAAGAGGTGAAGAATATTTTTAGTCCAAGGTATATTATATATAAAGAGCCAATTAATTTGACTGTCTTGAATGCTTTTGGGTATAAATTAATAACAGTTGCAATTCCAAGCACTGCCAAGGTTGTTAGAAAGGTTATTGATGTTATAATTCCAAGTATTGTGAAGTTAGCCCCTCTTACACCAAATTTTGCGGAATTTCTTGATATTAACGCCATAGAAGGGCCAGGAGAAAGCATAAAAATATACATTACAAAGAAGTATTTTAAAAATTCCATACAAAAAATAACTATTTTCTATCTATTTTTAATGAATTTTTTTATTTATCAATAGCAATTTTAAAAAAATTGATTTTTTTTAAAATAATTTTATAATCTAATTATTTATTACAAAAGATGGAGTTTTTATTTTCAGGTAATCCTATTAAATATCTTGATGCAATTGATTTTATGGAGAAAAGAGCGGAGGAAATTGCTATTGGCATATCAGAAGAATTAATCTGGTTTTTAGAGCATGAAGCAGTTTTGACGGCAGGAACAAGTGCAAAAGATGAAGATATCCTCTCTAGCAATAATTTACCAATTTATAAAACTAATAGGGGGGGGAAACACACATTGCATGCTCCAAGGCAAAGAATTTGTTACTTATTACTAAATTTGAAAAAAAGAGCAGGTGGAGTTCCTGACCCTAAAAAATATGTTAAAACTCTTGAAAACATAGTTATATCTTCTCTTGCAAAAATTGGAATAAAGGGGGAAATAAGGGAGGATAGAATTGGCGTTTGGGTTGTAAGAGAAGATGGAAGGGAAGAAAAAATATGTGCTATTGGAGTAAGGTTTAAGCGAGGAGTTAGTATGCATGGGTTTGCGATAAATGTGGAAAATGATCTTTCTCTTTTTAATTCAATCATACCTTGTGGAATTAGGGAGTATGGAGTATGTTCTATTGCAAGCTTAGGGGTGAAAATTCATTTTGAAGAATTTGATAAAATTTTAAAAGAGGAAATTGTTAAATATATCTCTAAGTATTAAAATTGCAAAAATTATTCTCTTGTTAAAAAATTAGCACTGATAAAGATATACCTATTGACAATAGCTTTAATTTGTAGCAAAATTATATTAATTAATTAAAACTTATCTGTGATTTACCAAAACTTAAGTCAAGAATATAAAGTGAAAGAGGTTTTATTGGAGAGGGGGGAGTTTAAAGTAGAGAATTTTCTTTACACTAACTTAGAACAATTAAATTTAAAAGAAAGCTTGGAAATTGACGATAAAAACATAGATCTTAACCTTGCACTTGCTTGCCATTATTACAACAAAAATGCACTTGAAAAATCTTTAAAGTTGCTAAATAAATGTGTTTATATATCAAACTCATATCATTGTTATTTTCATTATTTTGGTTTCAATTTAGGAATGAAGATATGGAGCAAAACAGGAGAAGATTTTTATAAAAAAAAGGCAGAGTTTCTCTATCCAAATGGGGGGGATATCTCAGAGGAATTTCTCCCTGCTTATAAAGATGTTTGTATTTTCAGAGAAAGCACTTGCTTTAGACTTTTTTTCTCAGAGCGTATTGATTGTTTAAAGACGGCTTTTGAGAGGAGTGAGGAGGAACATCTTACTTATCACCTACTTAGTGCAGATGTGTTTTTTTTAAGAGGGCTTATTTGGAGAGACTTAAATAAACCAGAAATTGCAAAAGTGGATTTTGAGAAGGCTTTAAAAATGGAAAGTAAAAACCCTAAAAATGATATAATTTTAAAAGAAATTTCAAAACTTCGCATATGATTTGTTATTTTTGTAAACAAAATTCCGCAAATACGCTTGAGCACTTAATTCCTAAAGGATTAAAAGGGAGAGAACAAGCTAGAATATTATGTCACATTTGTAATAATAAATTTGGGAGAGATTTAGATAAAGGTTTAATATCTTTTTTCTCTTCTAAAGATGTCGTCATTAACAATTTAGTTTTGAGGGGGATTTTAAAGATTGCAATTAATTTTTGCATCGCAAATAAGGTGTTTGTTGAAGAGGGAGTTGGGCTTCTTTTAAGTAATTGCTTGCTAGATAATTATGTAAGGCAGATAGAATACATTCCTAGAAAAAATGAAGTTTCTCATTCTCTTATTCTTTATGGGGAGTTAGGTGGTAGAATTTATGCTATCATCACAATTTATAATAGGAGTTTTCTTGTTGACTTGGGGTTTAATGATAAAAGAGAAAGAATTTTTAAAAATTATTGTTATAGCTTTACTCGTCGCAAAAAATGTTGTAAAAAATATTATAAAGATTTAGATGTAGAAAAGATTTTATTCCAAAATGTTTAACAAAAAGCCATTTGAAATAATACTAAAAGGTTTGGAAGTTTGCAACGGGGGGGAGGTTCCTATTGCAAGTTTTATTGAAGTTGATGGGGTCTACTTTCCTGTTTTTACAAATCGTGTTTATGAAGATAAAACGCACTTAAATCATGCCGAAATTTTAGCCATAAATAATGCTTTAAAATCTCTTAATATTATTGATTTTAAAAATTTAAATGCAACACTTTATTCAAGTTTAGAGCCTTGTTGTATGTGCCTTGCTTTTGCTTGCCTTGTTAGAGTTAAAAAAATAATTTTTTTTGCAGAAGATTTGAAGTTTGGGGGCACTAGCCGTCTTTTCACTTTAAATTCCGCCTTTACAAAACCAGAAATTTTATTTATAGAAAAAGAGGAAGTAAAAATCCAAATGAATAAATTTTTTAGAACAAAAAGATGAAGGAAGTTTTACTTATTATAACTGGCTCTGTTTCGGCCTTTAAAGCGCTTGAGTTGACAAGAATGCTAAAAAAAGAAGGTATAAATGTTAGAATTGTGCTTTCAAGTGGTGGTGAAATGTTTATAACACCACTTTCTGCCTCTGCTTTATCTGGAAATGAGGTTATTACCAAAGATACATATAAAATGGAGCATATATCTCTTTCAAGAAATGCGGATTTAATAGTTATTTGCCCTGCTTCGGCGAGTTTTATAAGTAAGCTAGCGCATGGTATAGGTGGAGAGTTAGCTCTTGATTTAATGCTTGCTAAAAGAAGTTTAACACCTGTTCTTCTCTGCCCTGCGATGAATGTGGCAATGTGGCAAAATGAGGCAATTCAAGAAGGTATATCTAAACTAAAGGAGAGGGATTTTATGATTATGGAACCTACGTCTGGAGTTTTGCTTTGTGAGGAACGAGGTGCGGGAAGGCTTGCTTATTTGGAGGATATAAAAGAAGAGATATTGAGCTTTTTTTTAGGTCAAAATAGCCTTTTAGGATTGAAATTTTTAATAACAAATGGGGGCACGATTGAGAGAATTGATGATGCAAGATACATCTCCAACTTCTCCTCTGGGCTTCAAGGTGCTTTAATTGCAAGGGAGATACTTAAAAAAGGTGGGGAGGTTTTTTTGGTGGAGGCGAAAACAAATTATAATTTAAACCTACAATCGGGCAAGCTTCATATTATTAAAGTGCAATCTGCTCTTGAAATGCTGGAAGCGACACTTTCAGTTTTGGAGGCAAATAAAATTGAAGGTTTTTTTGCAGTTGCAGCAGTTGCCGATTTTTCTGTAAAAAACAGGGTTATAGGTAAGATAAAAAAAGACAAGCTCCTAAAGATAGAATTAGAAAAAAACCCTGATATATTAGAAACAGTTGGAAATTTAAATAAGAGGCGTCCTAAAAAGGTAATTGGCTTTGCGGCGGAAGAAGAAGAAAATTTGATACAAAATGGAAAGAAAAAATTAGAAAAGAAAAATTGCGATTTTGTGTTTGCAAATGCTATGTGCTTTGAAAGTTTTAACACTAAGGGAGTTTTGATTGGAAAAAACGAACAGATGCCATTTTTTGGCTCCAAAAAAGAGCTTGCAAAGAGAATTGTTTCTATATTCTCTTAAATTCGTTTTTAATTTCATCAAAATCCATCTTTAAAATTTGATTACGAGGAATAAAAACTAAATTCATACTCCCTACCTTTTTAATCATATGTAATGCTCCAATTATCCTTCTTTTAGCAAAATTTCTCTTAACAGCATTGCCGAATTTACGGGAGGATAAAATGCCAATCCTAATTGTATTTTCTGTTTTAACTTTATAGACTATTGCACTTTTAAAAACAAATTTTTCTCCTTTTGTTGTTATTGCTTTTATTTCTTGGTATGTTTTTATCTTTTCAATTTGAAACATATCTATCTACTTAAAAGAGATTTCCAAACTTCGCAAAATTTTTCTATTTCCTCATCTGTGTTAAAAATTCCTGTGCTAATTCTTATATATTTTTTTGCATCATCTTCATTCATCTCCACTCCTTTTAAAACATTTGAGATGTCCGTCTTTCCTGATGAGCATGCGGAACCTATACTTATTGATATATCATTTAAATCAAACTCCATCATTTGAACAAAATTATTGATATTTGGCATTTTAATTAATGATGTGTTGCTAACTCTTTTTTGATTAATACAGAATACATCTCCGCCATTTTGCATAACCATATCTTCAATTTTATTTTGAAAGCTTAAAGTTTTTTCTCTATATTCCTTTAAATAATTTGGAGAATTCACAAGCTCAACAGCTTTAGAAAGAGCAAAGATTTGAGGTATATTCTCCGTGCCTCCTCTTTTATATTTTTGTTGCCCACCTCCAACAATTAATGGCTTTACATCAAATCCGCTTGTAAAAATAACGCACCCTCCACCAAAACCAGAGTGAATTTTATTGCCTGAAAACGTTATGACATCAGCATTAAAAGAGTTAAAATTGAGAGACTCCTTCCCAATCATCTGGCTTACATCGGAGTGCAAAACGCCCCCAAACTCCTTCACAATTTCATAAATAGCGTTTATGTCTTGCTTTAAACCGCTTTCGTTATTCACGCTCATCACGGAACAAAGAAAGTTAGAAGTGTTGTAAAGTTTTAATTTGCTTCTTAAATCGTTTAAATCAATTACTCCATCTTTGCAAGTTTTGACAAATTCATATTTTTTGTTTTTTAAAGGAGATAGTATTGAATCGTGCTCTGTATTTAACGTGAAAATTAAATCAAATTCGCTAGAATTTAAAACCATATTATTGCCTTCGGTAGCACCGCTAACAAAGTATAAATCGTGACATTTAGCATTGATAGATTTGCAAATTCTAGTTATTGCATCATTTAAGATGGATTTTGCAAATTTTCCGCTTGAATGAATTGACGATGGGTTAAGAAATTTATGATTCAACATTAGATGTGTTGTTTCTTTGATTATATCTTGAAAACCGCATGTTATTGCATTGTAATCTAGGTATATCATATCTTAAAACACCATTCCGCCAATATTTAAGAAAAATCTCCTTCTTTCATCAAATTCTTTATACTTCAAAGGCACTCCATAACTAATTACAAATAAACCAATAGGTGAAGACCAAGAAAAACCTAAACCAAATGAGCTTCTTAGTGTTTTTGAGTCTAATATTTCAAATTTACCTTTAAAATCTTTTGATGCGTAAGTATCTTCATATCCAAAAACTGTCCCAAAATCAAAAAATATAAATGTTATAAATCCAAACTCTGCAGGAAGAAAATTTGGGAAGCGATATTCGATATTTCCAAGAAATAAATTTTTACCTCCATACCCAAAATCTTCATATGAGTTTGTTCCTTCTGGAGTATATCTAAATTTAGGTTGCACTCCTGCAACGTCAAAGCCCCTAAGCCCAAAACTATTTCCAACTTTTAATCTATCTTTTATTAAAACTCTTTCATTATTAATGCCAGTGATTTTCTTTCCTTTAAATTTAAAACCTAATACAGAATTATCAATACCGAATAATTCAAAATATTGCTCAATCCTAAATCCGTTTGCTATGTAGTAAACATCGCCTCCTAAACCTGCAAAATCTTGAGAGAGTTCAAGTAGATATCCATTATTTGGCAAAATTCTATTATCTCTTTTATCATATGTTAAAACATGACTAATGGCAGATGTTATAAATCTACCTTCTTGCTCAATGGCTAGCGGGGTGTTTGCAAGAACACTTTTTTTGTTTAATATATCAATTTCCTCTAATTTAATTTGATAAGAAATTGCATGTCTTAAGTATTCACTTATGCTATAAATACCTCTAAAAGATTGAAATATAGAATTAGTTTGATAATTAGAATAATTTGGATTTTTGTTTCTGGAGTAGCCTAATGCGGATACTAATGCGAAGTCCCTATCAAATAAATAATTCTCTAATACGGAAAGTGTAATTCCGCTATTATACTTTCCTTTTTCAACTGATATTGAAGTTTCAATACCCTTTCCAAGGAAGTTAGATTCGTTTAAAGAAAGAGAAATGCCAAGCTCGGAACCAAAATCATAACCTAAGTTAACATCCGCACTTACGCTTCTACCTTCTTGAATTTCAACAATAAGTTCAATTCTGTCATCTGAAATCTTATTCTCTTTTAGATTAACTTTCTCAAAAATTCCTAAGTTTTTTAAACGCTGAATTGACCTTCTAATTTTGTCTCCATTATATACGTCTCCTTCTGAAAGTAAAAACTCCCTTCTAATTACCTTATCTTCTGTTTTTAAATTACCTGCAATTTTGATTTTATCAATATATATACGCCTTGTTGGGTTAATAATAAAAATTATATCTGCAATTTTTTTGTCATCATTAAATTTATACTTTACAACAACTTCAGAGAAGATAAATCCTTGCTTTGTAAGCAATTTCCTTATATTATATTTAGTTTTTTCTATAAAATCTATATTATATTTTTTACCTTTTTTGAATTCAATAAGATTTTTGTCATCAAGACCTGTTAAATTTGGTATATTATTTACAAAAGAATAATCTCCAAAAGTGTACCTTTCCCCTTCGTTTATAAAAATATTTATATCAACATCGCTAGATTCCTTAATTGTGATAATTTTGTAATCTAAAATCATTTTTGCATAACCTTGTTGCTGGTAAAAAGTTGTTAGTTTTTCAATTTCACTTATAGTAGCTGAGAGGTTGTAGCTTGTTCTGGCGGAAAACAATCTATAAAATGTGTCTTCTTTAATGAATAATTGCTCTTTTAGGGTATAGTCGGTGAAGTTGTCGTTACCATAAATCAAAATTTTGTTTATCTTTCTTGGCTTTTCTTCTTTAATATTAAAAATGACATACACCTTACCTCCTTCTAAAAATTCAATCATTGGCTCTATTGAAACATCTACAACACCAGATGATTTATATATTGCCTCAAGTTTTTTTGAATCCGCAATTACAGAAGCTTTAGAATAAAAGCCTCTTTCTTTTGTTGAAAGTTCGGATAGAATTATATCTTTCTTGAAAAATTTTAAACCATTAAACTTAATTCCTGCAATTACAGGAACCTCTACAACCTTTAAGCTTAAATTCCCATTTTCATAATTAGCGGAAATATCACTAAAAAGCCCTAAAGAATATAGATTTTTTACCTCCTCGGATAAATCATCTTCGGTTATACTAGTTTTGCTAGAGTATTTAAGGTTTGAAATTATTACATCTTTAGAAAATCTGAATAATCCATCTACTTGAACATTGTTATAGGCGTTAGCATTAAATAGAGCTACGAAAAATGCAAAAATATAAGCTAAAAAGCTTAAAAAGTCTTTTTTTATAATCATTTTTATAAAAATACTTGACAAAACTTAAATAATAAATAATTTAAATACAAAATAGATTTTACTTAAAATTTTAAAAGTAAAGTAAAATGTAGTAAAATTTAGTGTTTTTTTTATAATATATTAATTTTAAAAAGTAAAGAATTTAATTATGCCAACCGTTAACCAGCTTGTAAAAAGCCCTAGAAAGAAGAGAACCTATCTTTCTAAGTCTCCCGCTTTGAAGTTTTGCCCTCAAAGAAAAGGTGTATGTACAAAAGTTTATACAACAACGCCAAAAAAACCTAACTCCGCTTTACGTAAAGTTGCAAAAGTAAGGCTAACTTCAGGGTATGAAGTTATAGTATATATAGGAGGGGAAGGTCACAACCTACAAGAGCACAGTGTTGTTTTAGTAAGAGGGGGAAGAGTGCCCGATCTACCAGGTGTGAGATATCATGTTATTCGTGGAGCGTTAGACTGCCAAGGAGTTAAAAATAGGAAACAAGCTAGGTCTCTTTACGGTGCTAAAAAACCTAAGAAATAAATTATTTAAAATATGTCAAGAAAAGCTAGAAAAATTGAAAGGAGACTTGTTCTACCTGACCACACATACCAAAGTGTGTATGTATCAAAATTCATAAACTACCTTATGGTGGAAGGCAAAAAAAGTATTGCTGAAACAATATTTTATTCTGCAATGGATAACCTAGTAGAAAATAGAATTAGAGAAGATAAAACACTTGAAAATAGTAAAGATATCCTATCTGATGAAGAAAAAAAACGCAATTTTGTGAATTCTTTATTTATAGAAATTTTAAACGCAATTAGACCTGTGGCTCGTTTAAAATCTAAAAGAATTGGAGGCGCTAACTATCAAGTTCCTATTGAGATAACAAGAGATACCTCATTAAAAATTGCAATGAAAACAATCATTGAAGTTTCAAGGAAGAAGTCTGGCAAGCCGATGGCTCAAAGACTTTTTGCCGAATTCTTAAATGTTTTAAACAAAGAGGGTGATGCAATTAAGCAGAAAAACGAAATGGAAAAAAGAATAGAATCAAGCAAAGCATTTGCTCATTTTGTTTAATTTTTATTATGTCTAGAAGGGTTGTTATTACAGGATATGGAGCGGTTTCTCCACTTGGTTTAACCGCAAAAAAGACTTTTGAAAACCTAATAAATTCTAAGTCTGGTATATCTAAAATTGAAGCTTTTGACGCAAGTAATTTGGAATCAAAAATTGCAGGCGAAATAAAACCTTTCTCCGAGAATAATCCAAATGGCTTTAATCCCGAGAATTTTTTACCTAATAAAGAGCTTAAAAAGCTAGATAAATTTATGGTTTATGCTATGGCAAGTGCTGAGGAGGCTCTTTCTATGGCAAACTGGAAACCAACGAAAGAAGAAGACCTAATTAGAACGGGAGTTACGGTAGGTTCTGGGATTGGCGGACTTGGAGTGATTGAGGAAACAGTTCTAAAAATGAATGAGAAAGGTCCTTCCAAGGTGTCGCCTTTTTTCATTCCTACATCTTTAATTAATCTTGCTTCTGGACATATATCAATAAAATACGGTTTTTTAGGCCCTAATCACGCAACTGTAACTGCCTGTGCAACTGGAGCTCATTCAATTTATAACGCTGCACAAATGATAATGCTTGATGATGCTGATGTTATTGTTTGTGGTGGGGCAGAAAGTACAATTTGCAAAACTGGTATTGCTGGATTTGTTGCCGCTAGAGCTCTTTCAACTAAATTCAACGATACTCCTGAACTTGCGAGTAGACCATGGGACAAAGAAAGAGATGGTTTTGTTATGGGGGAAGGTGCAGGAATTTTGGTGCTTGAAGAATACGAGCATGCAAAAAAAAGAGGGGCAAATATATTGGCGGAGTATCTCGGTGCTGGGCTTTCTGGCGATGCTTATCACATTACTGCTCCAGAACCTACAGGTAGAGGTGCTAAAAATGCTATGAAAATGGCTCTAGCAAAATCTAAAATAGATGCTAGCAAAATTGGATACATAAATGCACATGGAACTTCAACTCCACTCGGAGATGAAATTGAAATGAAAGCTGTTAAAGAAGTTTTATATCGTGGTGAAAAAATTTCTATGTCTTCCACTAAAGGTGCAACAGGGCACTTACTTGGTGCGGCAGGAAGCCTTGAAGCTATAATCTCCATTATGGCAATAGAGCAAAGCATTTTACCTCCCACATTAAACTTGCATAATGCTATAGAAGGGGCGTTGGATAATTTTGATTTAATCCCTTTAGAGGCGAAGAAAAAATCTATAGATTACGTACTTTCAAATTCATTTGGATTTGGAGGAACTAATATATCTCTAATTTTTACTAAAATATAGAAAATTGCTCATTAGTTAAACCCCATTGTGTAGCTGTATTCTTGTGATGGCTGATATATGTTTTAGGTAATCCTGCACATTTTTATCCCACTTTAAACCATAAACGCAAGAAAGAAGCCTTAATACTGGAAATAGAAGTATATCATCTTTTGTAAAATCACGATTTTTTACAGATGGAAGTTTGGTAATAAGTGGTGAGAGTAGTTTTATATGGTGCTCTGCTTCTTCTTTGTATTCTTCAGTTTTTGCTAAAAGTTCTTCAAATGAAGTTCCCGTAGATGCCTCTTTTTTTGTTTTGAAGTATTGTATAGAATTTGGAGTTGAAAATTCTGGTAAATCTTGCTTTATGACGCGAGGGAATACTAGAGGATATAAATAATTGGTTGCATCTTGAACCCAAGTTGCAATATTTTTATTTTGATTACTAGATAAAAATCCACCAACCTTTTTATCTAAAAAATCTACTATATCAAGGCTTTCAACTATTATTTTACCATCAACTTCTAAAATTGGAGCTTGTTTTTTGCCACAAAGCTTAATTGGGGTTTCCTCGTCATCGTTTAACATAACAACTTCCTCATATGGAGTTTCTGTCAATTTCATCATCATTTTAACTCTTATGCAAAAAGGACAATGTTCATAAATGTATAGTTTCATAATTTTAATTATCTAGTTTGTCTTTTAATAACTTACTCGTAAGAGCGGGATTAAACATACCTTTAGAAGCCTTCATAACTTCGCCTGTAAAAAAGCCAAAAAGCTTTACTTTGCCAAATTTATACTCAACAACTTTATCAGTATTTCTTTCCAGCACCTCTTGAATAATTTGTAAAATAGCCTTCTCATCACTCACTTGCACGAAGCCTTTTTCTTTAATAACTTCCGCAGCTTTTTTGTTTGTTGCAAACATCTCAGCAAATACTTCCTTACCTTGCTTGCCCGAAATTTCACCTTTTTTTATTGCAATTAAAAGTTCGGCAAAATCTTGCGTGTTTAATGTTTCAAGTTCACGTCCACTCTCATTTAATTTTGCAAATAACTCCCCCGCAAGCCAATTTGCACAAAGTTTTGCGTCTCCAACTTGAGATAGTAAATTTTCAAAATATTTAGACGTTTTTATTTCTTCAGTTAAAAGACCTGCCTCATGTTTTGCAAGCCCAAGCTCTGTTATATAACGCTTTTTCTTAATAAATGGAAGTTCGGGAAGGTTTTTTCTTGCATTTTCAATCATTTCATCTGTGATTTTTACAGGCTTTAAATCTGGCTCTGGAATGTATCTATAATCTGATGAACTCTCCTTACTTCGCATAGATTTTGTGGCTCCTGTATTTGCGTCAAAAAGTCTTGTTTCGCATTGCACTTCCCTGCCTTCTTCAATTTCCCTTACTTGTCTTTTCGCTTCATATTCAATGGCTTTTGCAACAAATCGGATTGAATTGACATTTTTTACTTCACATCTAGTTCCAAAAACCTTGCTTCCAAGAGGCATAACGGAGATATTAATGTCACATCTCATTTCTCCTTTCTCCATATCCCCATTGCAAGCACCAATTGCACGCAAAATCGCACGTAGGTTTTTTATATATTCGGTTGCTTCATATGAGCTTTTAATATCTGCCTCTGATACAATTTCAAGTAAAGGAACTCCAGAACGGTTTAAATCAACTACCGTTTTGCCATTAATTAAATCATGGATTAATTTTCCTGCATCTTGCTCTAAGTGAGCTCTAGCAACACGGATTTGCTTGAAGGAGCCATCTTCAAGTTCAATTTCTACAATACCATTTTTAATAATTGGCTCATAAAATTGAGTAATTTGATATCCTTGTGGTAAATCTGGGTAAAAGTAATGCTTTCTGTCAAAAATAGAATGCTTATTAACTTCCGCATTAAAAGCAAGACCGACTTTAATTGCTTGCAAAACCGCCTCTTTGTTTAAAATTGGCATCTTACCAGGACTTGCTATATCAAAAATAGAAACATTAGAGTTTGCCTCCATTCCGCTTTCCGCTCTAGATTGAGAAAATAATTTGCAGTTAACATTTAGCTGTGCATGTATTTCTATACCAATTACAACTTCATATTCTTTATTTATTCCTGAAATTCTCATATTTTTAATGATTTGAGTGTTTTTAAAACTTCCTCTGCGTGCCCATTTGCAGAAACATTTCTCCAAACTTTTATAATATCTCCGTTAGAATTGATAAGAAATGTATCTCTTGAAACTCCTATATATTTTTTACCAAACATTGATTTTTCTTTCAAGACATCAAAAGCGGTGCAAATTTCGCCTCCTTCGTCTAATAATAAAGGGAAGTTAAGGCAGTATTTCTCTTTAAATTTAATGTGGGACTTAGCTCCATCACGAGAAATTCCAAAAACAAAGCAGTTTTCTTGCTCAAAATCCTGTTTTAGACGGTTAAAATCATTTGCTTCAATTGTGCAACCAGGGGTATCATCTTTTGGGTAAAAGTATAGAATAAAATTTTTACTTTTTAAAGAATCTAAGGAAACCTCGTTCCCTACTTCATCTGTCGTTTTAAAATTTGGGCATTTTTTGTTTTCCAAGACCATCTTTTCAAAAATTAAATGTTTTGATTACTAAAGCGTAATTTTTATTTCTGCAAGCTTTTTTTACAAAATTCACTTGCATTTTAAAAATATTTACAATAACAAAGCCTCAAAAATAGTAATTTATTATGGAAGTAGGTTTAGATTTTTTACTTAATAATCTTTTAAGTATTGCAATTATTGTTGTTTTACTTCTTATTTGCGTTGCTTATTTAACTCTTTTCGAAAGAAAGGTGATAGGGTATATGCAATTAAGAAAAGGTCCTAATGTCAATGGTCCTTGGGGGTTGCTTCAACCTATTCTTGATGGAGTTAAGCTTCTTTTAAAAGAGATAACAACTCCCGCAAAGGCAGAGAAATTCACATTCTTTCTAGCCCCTATGATAACCTTTTTTTTAGCATTAATTGCATGGTCTGTTATTCCATTCTCTCCAAATGGGGCAATTGCAAATTTAAATGTGGGAGTTTTATATCTACTTGCAATTTCCTCTCTTGGCGTTTATGGAGTAATAATTGCAGGCTGGTCTAGTGGCTCTAAGTATCCCTTCTTTGGAGCTATTCGTTCTTCCTCTCAAATGATTTCATATGAAGTATCTATGGGGCTTATTATAATTTGCGTTTTGCTTATTACAGGCTCTTTAAACTTAACAGAAATTGTAATGGCACAAAAGGATATGTGGTTTTTTATACCTTTATTTCCTATGTTTGTTATATTTTTTATATCAATTCTTGCAGAAACAAACAGACATCCGTTTGACTTACCAGAAGCAGAAGCAGAACTTGTTGCGGGTTTTAATGTTGAGTATTCTTCTATGGGTTTTGCGGCTTTCTTTTTAGGGGAGTATGCTAATATGATTTTAATGTCAGCAATTACAAGCATATTATTCTTAGGTGGTTGGCTTCCTCCTTTTGAGTTTTTATCTTTTATTCCAGGAGCTTTGTGGTTTATAATAAAGATAGTTTTACTACTTTTTGTATTCATCTGGGTTAGGGCAGCAATTCCAAGATATAGATACGACCAACTAATGAGGTTAGGGTGGAAGGTGTTTTTACCTATATCTCTTTTTATGATTGTTGCTGTTTCTGCTTTTGTTGTGTTTGTGGGGTGATGAAAAGCAGTTTAAGTTATGGAAAAGTTGGCGTTTTTTACAAATTATTAAAACTTTTTCTTTTTATATTTGTGATTTTTTTTGAAGGAATAATTTTTGCATTTAAACCTTTTTTTAAATTTTTCAAGAAATTTTTTAAGAGATGAAAATACATTTAGTGCAAGCAAAGCCAAGGGTAGGAAATGTGCAATTTAACCTTTTAAAAATTAAACAAGAAGTAAAAGAAGGTGTATTAAAAAAGGCAGATATTATTTGCTTTCCTGAACTTTTTTTATGCGGTTATCCAATTGAAGACAGGCTTCTATTTGCAGATTTTAAAAATGATATACAAAATGCGATAAAAGATATTTTAGAATTTAGCTCACAATATTCTTGCTTAATAGCCCTCCCAACTCCAGTTTTTAATGAAAAATCCTGTTTTAACTCTATTCTATTAATTAAGAAAGGTGTTATTGAGAATCAAATCAATAAAATACATCTTCCAAATTATGGTGTGTTTGATGAGAAAAGATATTTTCAAAGTGGAGAAAGCCCAAAGATTTATCTACACAAAGATAAAAAAATCATCTTTGCAATTTGTGAAGAAATTTGGCAGGAAGACTATATTTTTAAAGTAAAATTACTAAAACCAGATTTATTAATTATAATTAACGCAAGCCCTTTTGAAAAAGATAAATTTAAAAAAAGACTTGAACTTTGCAGAGTTTTTGAATGCGAGGCTTTATACTTAAATCAAGTTTTAGGGTATGACGAAATTGCCTTTGATGGGCGGAGTTTTGGGATAAATGCTAAAGGTAAAATTTGTTTTTTGATGAGGAGTTTTGAAGAGCAAACACTTACATTTAACCTAGGGGATAGTTTGCAAATTCTACAAGAGGAAGAGAGTGATGTGCTTTATAAGGCTTTAGTCTTTAATTTGCGTGAATATTGTAGTCAATCTCAAATTTCTTCCGTGGTTTTTGGGCTTTCTGGGGGAATTGATAGTGCTTTATGTGCTAAAATTGCGATTGATGCGTTAGGAAAAGAAAATATCTATCCTGTTTTGCTTCCATCTCAAATTTCAAGCGAAGAAGGAAGAAAAGATGCGATGGACTTTTTAAGCCTAAACAAAATTAAAGCAAGCGAGATTTCTATTGCAAAAATTTTTGATAGCGTGAAAAACACTTTAGGTGAAAATCTTGAAAGGCTGACAATTCAAAACTTGCAATCTAGAATTAGGGGGCTTTTACTTATGACTATTTCAAACGAAACAGGGAGAATGGTTATTACAACGGGAAATAAATCAGAGCTTGCAATTGGTTATTGCACAATTTATGGTGACATGAACGGCGGTTTTAATCCTATTAAAGACTTATTTAAGACCGAGGTTTTTGAAATTTGCCGTTTACTAAATGCTAAAAATCCCATTTTTCCTACTAATATGGTAAAAAAACCTCCAACGGCAGAGCTTGAAATAGGGCAAACTGATGAAGCTTCTTTTGGCATTCCTTACTTAGTGCTTGATTTTATATTAAAGAAGATGATTGAAGAAAAATCTAGTTTTAAAGAGATTGAAAGAGCAATTTTGGAGAATGGCTTACTTACGCAAGCTTGTAAATTTAGAGAGGATAATAATCTTGCAAAATTAAATGAAGAAGAGCTCGTTGAGTATGTTTACAGTTTGTTAAAAAAGGCACAATTTAAAAGAAGTCAGTCAGTTTGTGGAACTAAGGTGTCCCCCTGTGGATTTGGAAGAGACTGGAGGTTTGGAGTGAAGATGTGATTTAGCTTGACCCTAAAATTGATTTCACTCAAAAAACTCAGCAGCGTCTTTTTGGTTAGGGAAAGGCAGAATTGCAAGCTCCCTAGCTCTTTTAATTGCAATTTTAATTGCTCTTTGGTGTCTTCTATCAACTTTAGTAACACGAGAAGGCAAAATTCCTCCAATAGGGTTTAAAAATTGCTTTAACATGCTAAAGTTTTTGTAAGTTAGCTCGGCAACGTCTGTTTTGTTAATAAAGTTTTTTCTACCTCTTTGGTTAAAAAGCTTTATTTCTTTTTTAGACTTTAAAAGATTTCTAGCTTCACGGGAAAGTCCGACTATGGAGTCAGGGTCTATCTCTACCGCTTCATATGTTTCTTCTAAAACTTGAGATTTTTTTGGTCTGTAAGGTTGTTTCATATCTTTTAAAAATTAGGCTTTTGGTGAAAAAATGTTAGAGTAAGCTTTTTCTTCCTCTGTGCTTAAATATTCTGGAGTTTTTAGTAAGTCGTTTAACATAGGAGAAGGATTTACTTCCGCACTTTCTTCTTTGTAAATTGCGTATCTAAGAATGCTTTCGTTAATTCTTAAGTATTTTGTCAATTCAATTGGAAAACCAGCTCCCGCTTCTACTTTTAGTATGAAGTATCTAGCTTTAGAGTATTTTTTTACCTTATAGGCAAGGTCTCTCACGCCCCAATATTCGCAGGATATAATTCTCCCTCCGTGTTTTTCTAAAGTATCAACAAGCCTAGATTTTAGGCTCTCAATACCCTGAACTGGAATTTCCGTAATAACGGCAAATGGTATCTCGTAATAATTCATATTAAATAAAATGTTTATTCTAAAATTAACTCTACGCTTTTAAAATGTCAAGCTCATATTGAAAAATTTTACAGGGCTTGAATTAAATATTTTACTAGGTTGTATTTTTCAACCTTAACTTTTTGGTGTATGGTGATTTGTTGGCTTACTTCTGCGGTTTTAAAAAATTTGT
>JBILVD010000073.1:0-5168 GCA_044370655.1 Candidatus Deianiraeaceae bacterium
ATTGTAGACTTAGAAATTATCTTGCTAGATTAAAAAAGAAGAACTTTAGTTAAAAGTAAAAGTAAGGAAATGTTAAGGCTTAGTGTTTTGATGTTGTTGGATAAAGAATTGGCTATAAGTATAATTTAGAACAAGTCCACTATTTTTTAGCAATGCCAAAAATTTTTAAAATAAAATATTGACAAATAAAAAAAAGCATAATACAAGTTAAAAAGTATTAACAAATTATGGCTTTATGGCTGAAATCAAGGTAAATTTTATTTTACCAAATGGGGAAAATATATCGGTTTTAGCTCCTGTTGGACTTAGCGTTTTAGAAGTTGCACACAGGACAATTGGTAAGAACTTACTAGAAGGGGCTTGTGAGGGCTCTCTTGCTTGTTCTACTTGTCACGTTATTTTAATGAAAGATGAATTTAAAAAATTCCCAAAAGCAAGCGAGGAGGAGGAAGATATGCTTGATTTAGCCTTCGGATTGGAAGAAACTTCAAGGCTTGGATGTCAGCTTATTTTAAAGCCAGAGATGGAAGGTTTTAGCTTTAAAATTCCTGCTTTAAAAAAGAATGCTTAAATTATGACCTTACCAATTCCATTTGATAAAAGGGAAGGTTTTATATACCACAACGGTGAATTTTTAAATTGGAAGGAGGCTAAAATTCATATTTTAACTCACGCACTTCATTATGGTAGCTCTTGTTTTGAGGGAGTTCGCATTTATAATGGAAAAATTTTTAAAAACAAAGAACATGCAGAGAGGCTTTTATTTTCTGCCTCTGAGCTTAGCATGAACGTTTCAATTAAGGCAGAAGAAATTGAGGAAATTTGCCTTGAAACTTGCAAAAAAAATAACATAAAAAATGGGTATATACGCCCTGTTTTTTGGAGAGGAAGCGAGCAAATGCAAGTTTACGCTCCTCATTCAAAAATCCATTTTGCGGTTGCAAGCTGGGGTTGGCCGAACTATTCGGAGGAAAAAAAATTCAAAGGCTCTCATCTTGTTGTTGCAAAGTATAAACGAGCATCTCCCGAGAGTGGTCCTGTTTTTGCAAAGATTGGCGGGCTTTACGTCTCCTCCACACTTGTAAAACACGACGCAGAAAACCTAGGTTTTGACGACGCTCTAATGCTAGGATACAAAGGTTTTATAGCTGAAACTAGCACTTCTAACATTTTTTTTGTATTCGATGGAGAGCTTCATACTCCAAAGGCAGACTGCTTTTTAAATGGAATTACAAGACAAACTGTTATCTCTCTTGCAAAAGAAATGGGGATTAAAGTAGTTGAAAGAGAAATATCGCTTGAAGAACTTTCTCATGTAAGCGATGCATTTATAACGGGGACGGCTTCTGAAGTTTCACGGGTTGCGTCTATTGCTACAAGAGATTTAAAAACAAAATATGAATTTAGGGAAGTAAAAATCTCCACTTACTTAATGCAAAAATATAACGAATTAACAAAATGAAGTTTTTTACAGGGGAAGTATCTGAGGGCGTGAGAGCTTTTAGGCAATTTTTAGAAGAAAAAAGAAAGGTTTTTGTAAAACAGGGGGAGAGGCGTCAAAAAATTATTATTGCTTGTAGAAGCCTTGGAGTTTTGGAAGCTATGAAGCGTCTTTTTGAGGAAGCGGAGATAGGATTTATAACCCTAAAATCTATATTAGATGTAAAAGAAGTTTCGCTAAAATATGTAGGTGTTTGTATTTACGAGATAAACGAAGGCTTTGAAAACCAAGATTTACTTGTAATTGCTGATGAAATGATAATTGGCAGACAGATAACTTCTGCAAAAAAGAAAAAAGCTCTAAACGTGCAAAAGCTTAAAATCTCTTTAAATCAATTTGAAAAAGGAGATTTGGTGGTTCATACAGAGTTTGGAGTAGGGCTTTTTGAGGGGGTTATAACGCTTGATACGGCAGGAATTAAGTGTGATGTTGTGAAGGTTTTATATCAAAACAACGATGTCTTATATATTCCCATTTACAATATAAATCAAATTAAAAAGTATGGAGGGGAGATTTCAGAAGAAGAGAGGCTTTCCGTCCTTGATAAACTAGGAGGTAACTCTTTTAAGGCAAGAAAAGCAAAGGCAAAATCCCGTATTTTTGAGATAGCACAAAAGCTGATGGAAGTGGCCGCTAAGCGAAAGCTTTTAACTGCCCCTGAAATTATAATTGATGAGGCGGAGTATGAGAAGTTTGTGGAGGCGTTTCCGTTTGTTTTAACAGATGACCAAGAGCTTGCGATAAAAGACTGTATAGCAGATTTAACAAGTGGGAGACCGATGGATAGGCTAATTTGCGGTGATGTGGGCTTTGGAAAGACGGAAGTTGCAATGAGGACAAGCTTTTTGTGTGGAAAGTGCGGACAGGTTGCAATTGTAGTTCCGACTACGATTTTAGCAAGACAGCATTTTAACAATTTTACTGAAAGATTTAAGGGGACGGGGCTTAGAATTCGTGAACTTTCTAGAAATACGGATGTAAAATTAAAATCGGAAATAATAGCGGAGCTTGAGCTTGGAGAGGTTGATATTTTGATAGGAACTCATTCTTTATTTGCGGATAAATTGCGTTTTAAAAATCTCAATTTGCTTATAATAGATGAGGAGCAACATTTTGGTGTAAAACAAAAAGAAAAGCTAAAACAAGGTAGGGAAGAGGTACATTTTCTCTCACTTTCTGCAACTCCTATACCTAGAACTCTTCAAATGTCTCTATCTGGATTGCGGGATATATCAGTAATATCAACTCCCCCGTTTGATAGACTTCTTCCAAAAACTTTTCTTATGCCTTTTGATGTAATTGTGATTTGTTCGGCAATTACAAGGGAAAAGGCGAGGGGGGGGAGGACGTTTTATGTATGCCCTAGAATTAGTGACCTTGAAGAGCAAAAATCAAGGCTGGAGGAGGCGCTCCCTGAGGTGCGTTTTGGAATAGCTCATGGAAGAATGACTTCAAACAAGATAGAGGAGGTTATGCTTGATTTTTATGAAGGTAGGCTTGATGTTTTAGTGACAACTTCAATAATAGAGAGTGGAATTGATATTTCTTTTGCAAACACGATAATTATACATAGGGCGGACATGTTTGGGCTTTCTGCTGTTTATCAACTGCGTGGAAGAGTTGGGCGTGGAGCGGTGCAGAGTTATGCTTATTTGATTGCTGAACCTAGTAGAATTCAAGACAAAAGTCCCGCAAAAAACCGTCTTATGGCAATGACAAACATAAAAAGTTTGGGAGCGGGTTTTAAAATAGCAGGAACGGACATGGACATAAGAGGAGCGGGGAATTTGGTTGGAGAGGAGCAGTCTGGTAAAATAACGGGAGTTGGAATTGAGCTTTATGAAGAGATGCTTGCTGAGGCTGTAGAAAAGCTAAAAACAGGGGGGGTGGCAAGTGAAAGTGAGGACTTTGCACCAGAGGTAAAAATTGGAATGCCTGTGCTCATCCCTGAAGAGTATATTCCTGATTTTAATTTAAGGCTTGAATTTTATCGTAGAATTTCGGCAGTTTCTTCAATTGAGGAGCTAAACGCCTTAAGTGAGGAAATGGCAGATAGATTTGGTCAGCTTCCAAGTGGGGTGGTGAACTTAATAAACATCGTCAAATTAAAAACAAGATGTAAAGCTATTGGAATTGCAAAATTTGAAGTTGGGGTTAAGGGGGCGGTGGCGTTTATTCATGAGGCTTCTTTTAAGAGAGGGGAAAGTTTGCTTTCTTTTGCAGTTAAAAATCCGAAAATTCTGAAAATTCAACCAGAAGGTAAGGTTATTTTTGCTTTGGAAGGTGTTGAACTTATGGCAAAAGCGGAAAAAATACTAAAAATCTTTGATAATATTGACAATTAAAAAAATTAATTTCATAATCTTTTGAAACAATTTATTTTTATAAAATGAAAAAATTATTATTTTTATTAACGAATTTTGTGGGTATTGCAAATGCTGGGGTTTTTAATCCTTACATTGGAGGTTATATGACTGGAACTAAAAGCACGGCATCAATTTTAGAAAGTAGAATTAAAGATGCGGTAAAAAAAGATATTGATTTTAATGTCAATTCAAAAATATCTCCATCTATGGGTATTAACGGTGGATTGGAGATGGATTTTCTCCTTGTTAAGCTTTATTTAGAAGGATTTGCAGAAGGTTCTTTTGGAAAAAACGACAAAATAAAATTGAGTGAAAAGTTAACAGGGAGAAATATATCTGCCGATTTTGAATATAAAAAAACTAGCACGATTGGAGCTAGGTTAAATTTAGCAATAAACTTATTTTTGTTTGATATTTATTTTGGAGGAGGGGTTGCAAATCAAAAGGGCAAAGTGCAGTCTAACTTTGATGCAGGGGAGTTATGTAATATTTCACCTGGCATTTGCGATGTAAAATCAAATAACTTTTCTACAAAAATGTTCACGGCTAATGTAGGTTTACAAAAAAAATTCAAAAAATTTGCTATTTTTATGGATGTAACGGCTTACTTCCCTCAAAAAGTGGATATTAAAGATGCAAACATTGAATCGCTTTTAATATCTCAAAGTAAAATTAAGGAATTACACAAAATTCATTCATCAAATGTAGGAATCAAGATGGGAGCTAGATATTATCTGTAAATTTTATTGTGATAAATTTGTGTATCATTATGCAAGTTTATAAAAGAAAGGATATAGCTTGGATCCTTTCTTTTATAACCTCCTTTAAGCTCCTTTAAAAGCCGTGCAAAATTATAAGCACGATGTTTAATTATAAAACAAAAATTTCATCATTTGCAAGAAAATAAAATTAGTTAAAAGATTTTAAAAAATATTATTTTTGAGGTATTTAAAAAAATCTTTTTTACATAATATATATTATGCGTAAAAAGAAAATCAAAAAAATAACATGTTTTAAGTCTTTATGTAAGCAAAAAATTTCTAATTCCTGCAAAGCCTTTCAATTTATTTTTAAAATCAAGCTTTTTAAGGCGTTGAAATCTCTTTTCGTCAACTCCGCCTAAGGTTATAAATCTAGCATTTACATCGTTTATCATTCTAAAAAGCTTTAAAACACCTAAAGGTTTTGCGTCTTTATGGGTTTTAGTTATAAAGATTGGGGAAATCATTATGTATCTAGGTTTTAAAAGCCTTTTTGCCTTTAAAATCTCTATTTTATTATGACAAGAAACAGTCTCTACT
>JBILVD010000060.1:0-6723 GCA_044370655.1 Candidatus Deianiraeaceae bacterium
TTTAAAACCGCAGAAGTAAGCCAAGAAAGTCCTATATACCAAAAAGTTAAGGTTGAAAAATACAACCTAGCAAAAAAACTAAAGAAGGGATATTTATTTTTTGATATGAACCTTAAAAGAAATTATAAAAAATACTTGCTTTTTTTGTTATTTTTTTTATTGTTTAATAAACTAAATGCTAGTAGTTGAAATTTATGAAAAATTTAATAAACCAAGATACCTACTTTAAAAATCTTAAAAATGAGCTAGATAATAAGGGGTATATAGTTACAAAATTTGATGAAATTGTAGGTTGGGTAAGGGCTGGGAGTTTGTGGCCAATGACATTTGGGCTTGCTTGCTGTGCCGTGGAAATGATGCAAACTGCCGCTTCAAGGTATGACTTAGATAGATACGGAATTATGTTTCGCCCCTCTCCAAGACAGGCAGATGTTATGATTGTTGCAGGAACCTTAACAAATAAAATGGCACCTGCACTTAGAAAGGTCTACGACCAAATGTCCGAGCCTAGGTATGTCATCTCTATGGGTAGCTGTGCAAATGGCGGAGGTTATTATCATTATTCTTACTCTGTTGTGCGTGGTTGCGATAGAATTGTGCCTGTTGATGTTTACGTCCCTGGTTGCCCACCAACCGCAGAAGGTCTACTTCATGGAATTCTTCTTTTACAAAAAAAGATAATTAAAGAAAATAAAACCATAAAATAAAAATATGCCCTTCCAATTTGCTTTCTTTACTTTTGCCTTTTTGCTTTCAATAGGTCTTTGTGGGGCATTATTTTGGGGGAATTTATTTAAAAAAATGGTCTGTCTTTCAATTTTTTCAAGTTCTATTGTAATATTTTATTTACTATTAGGTTTTTACAAAAGCTCTAATTTTCCTATTTTTCACGGATTAATCGAAAATACCACAGGTTTTACAAATCCACTACCTTCCGTTTTAATGCTTACTGCAATTGTTGTTGGAATATCAATCCAAGCACTAGGCTTTGCACTTATTATTAGAATAAAAAAAGATTTTGGAACTTTAGAAGAAAGTAAAATTATTGAAAAAATTCGTCTTGACTAATTCAAAAAATAGCTTACTATTAAACTAAGGTTTTTCTTGTTAAGTATGAATTTTAAAAATGAGATAGTAAATTATCTCTCCCTTACTCCCGAGGCAAAGGAGCAAATAAGGAATTTGTTATCAGAGAGAGAGGTAGAAGTTGGCACCAGACCTACAGGAATTCGTCTTGCTTTAAAACCAAAAGGTTGTAGCGGAATGAAGTATGACCTAGAATTTGCCGAAGAAGGCGTTAATATATCAAAATACGATGATTTGTTCATTGAAGATGATATATTGATATTTCTTGACCCTAAAATTTCTATGTGGGTTGTAGGAACGATGATGGATTATGAAAACGATGGTTTAAATTCTGGTTTCATCTTCAAAAATCCAAATGAGAAGGGCAAGTGTGGCTGCGGTGAAAGTTTTTATATTTAAAAATGATTGACTTTGAAATTATTGCAAAAAAAACTTTAGAAGATTTATATGAAAAGCTTGATAAAGACAATAGTCTTGATGTAGAGCTTACAGATGATGGCGTTTTGATGATTTCTGCTCCAAACGGCGAGTATGTGCTAAATAAGCATTTTGTTACAAAGCAAATTTGGTATTCTTCTCCCGTTTCTAGTTTGAAATATTTTAACTACATTGATGGTAAATTTTTGGAAAGAAATAACCAAAATTTAACCTTGGAAAAAGCTTTATTTGACGATTTAACAAAAATATGATGATGCCCTTTATTCTTGCTTCGGCGTTTTTTATTGGATTTATAATTGAAAGTATGGTAGGTCTTGGAGGGACTTTAGTTGCCTACTCAATTCTACTATTCTTCTTTGATGTAAAATCTCTGATTATTTCAACCATTATTCTGCCTGTAATTGCTAGTTTTGCTATACTTTCTTCAGATATAAAAAGCATTCCACTCAAAGTTGTTCTAAAAAATGCTTTTATTTGCATATTAGGGGTTCCGATAGGTTTTGTCTTATTCAACTATTTATCGGGAGACTTAATCTTGAGATTTTTAGCAATTTTTCTTATTTTATTTGGTATTAGGAGTGTATTTTTAGGAGAAGTTACAATAAATGGCGTTTTGGGCAAGTTAATAGTTTTTATAAGCGGTATAATTCACGGAATTGTTGGAGTTGCCGGTCCAATTGCAATTATTGGCATGAAAGACCAATTCAAAAACAAATCCGAATTAAGAGCGGGTATGGCTGTCTTCTTTATTATAATAAATATATTTAGGGTAATTCAGTTTATGTTCACAAATCCAATTAGTAGCCTTTTTGTTAATATTTGGGTTATAATTCCAATGTTATTTGGCATTGCACTCGGAACATACCTTCATAAAAAAGTATCCGAGGAAGTATTCAAGAAAATATTATCAATATTCTTCATAGTAGCAGGATTTTTATTATTAATCAAATAAATACTAATTCCTATAACCATTTTTTCTTATCATAGCTTTAGACTTTGGAGAGTTTATAAAAAAATTAGCAATTTTTCTACTATTTACAAAATTTGTCCCATTTATTACTGCAATATAATAAAGGCTGTATAGGTTATCAAAAGATGTTTGAAATGGCAAATCACATTTTCTAGCTATACTTTCTCTTATAATTATGGTTTCATATCGCTCTGAGTATAATTCTATCATAGAGTGGATTTTTTTGCAAATATTTGAAGAATTAATAGATATAGATGGAAACTGACTTCCTTCGTTGTCAAAAATTTCTTTATCAAGATTTTGCGTTTTAAAGAAAATCAACGGCTTTCTTGAGTTTGTCAAGCTTTGCAATGGTATATATGTGAGCCTGTCATAAAAAACCTCTCCAACAAATGATAAATTTATCATTCCCATGTCTCTCAATTCTTCAATTATTGAATAATCTTCCGTTATTAATATATCAATTCCCTCACTATCTAGAATTTTCTTTTTTATTTTCTCTATATTATCAACTGCAATACTTGTAGGTATTTTGGTTTCTAATGTTGCAATTTCAGCTATATTAAAAAGCACTTTTACTATAGAAGATTCGTTTGTATAAATCCTTACTATTGTCTGATTTTCTACCTTCGCAAAGGAACTTATTATTGAAAAAAAGAAGATTGTAAAAAATTTTTTCATTAAAAAAATCAAGTTTTATAAAAGTATTTATACAACAATTTCTATTTTATGTCAACAAGGTTAAAATGTTTATTTAAGTATGCACTTTGAATTTTAAATCATAAATCAAACCAGTTCCCTGAAGGTAAAGCAAAAATTTTAGCAAAAACTACAAAAGAGATTAATACTGCTTAAATAATACTTTATCCTCAATCACAAATTAAGCTTGACTAGTGAAAACAAATCTAATAATAAATACTTACTAAGTTTTAAGAAATAAAATGGAAACTTTTTTAACGTTCACTTTGCAAAATATAGAAGAAACAAAGCAAATTGGCTTAAATAATCAAGCTTTACAGGCAGTTGAAGATGGCAAAGTTTTGTTCTTTCCTAATCTGAAATTTAACCTCACCGTAGAAGAAGAAAAATTCCTACAACCAAATTCATTAGATTTAAAAGTAAAGAGTGTTAAATATAACCATGCAAACCAAAAAATATGGGGGTTTGAAGATAAAACGCAAAATGAAATTATAAAAAATTTAATGCAAAGATATAATGAATTTAGTATTAACCTGATAAAAAATATATTTCCCTTTTATCAAAACAGTCTTGAAATTGGAAACACCAGTTTTCGCCCTATTGAAGCAGAAGGAAGAACTCAAAGCAAAAGGCACGATGACACAAGACTGCACGTTGACGCATTTCCATCTCGCCCTATGGCAGGGAAAAGACTACTAAGAATTTTTGCCAACATCAACACAGAAGGTAAACCTAGAATTTGGAATGTAGGGGAAGAATTTGAGACTGTGGCTAGTAGATTTATACCAAAAATCTCCCCCCCAATCCCTTTTTCTGCCTATTTAATGAAGATGTTTAAAATTACAAAATCTATAAGAACGAGGTACGACCATTACATGTTAAATTTGCACGATAAAATGAAGTTAGACGAAGAGTATCAAAAAAACACTCAAAAAGAAACATTAGAATTAAATGCAGGTTCTGTTTGGGTTTGTTTCAGTGATAAAGTATCTCATGCAGTAATTTCAGGAAGGGGGTTGCTAGAGCAAACAATTTATTTGGAACCAACAAAAATGCTTGACCAAAGCAAGTCCCCATTTCATATTTTGCAAAAAATTACCAAACAAAAACTTATATAGTATGAAGAAGAACACCAAATTAAAAATTACCAGATACTACATTGAGTATATTTTAACAAAATTCATATTTTGGTCTTTAAATAAATCCAAAATTGATACTGCTTCAAATTTTTGTGGTTTTCTAGGTAAATATTTAACAAAATGGATATGCAAAATTAATGGTAGACATAAAATAGCAATTAAAAACCTAAGTCTTTGCTTCCCTGAAAAAACTGATGTCCAAAAAGAGCAAATAATGGATAAATTCTACGAGAATGTAGGTAGATTTTTTGGCGAATATATAACTCAAGAACAAATGACTCCATCTTGGATTAAAGAAAATGTTGAAATCGTAGGAGAAGAAATTTTTGAAAAATATTCCAATACAGGTTTTTTTGGTATAACGGGGCATTTTAGCAATTGGGAAATTATACATAAGTATTTAGACAGTAAAGGACATCGTTTAAGTATTATATATAAAAAACAAAAAAATGAATTTATAGAAAAAGCATTTATAGATAAACGCCCCATTAATCAAATACCAAAAGGTAGCAACTCTATGAGGCAAATAATGAATTTTATTAAAGATAAGAAAATTGTTGGAATTTTAATAGACCAAAGAGATAACCTAGGTCAAAAATTTCCATTTTTTAATAGAGTGGCAAGAACAGGAGTTGCAATTCAAAGGCTTTCTTTAAAATACAATTACCCAATGATTTGTACTAAAGTATTGAGAAGAAGGGACGACCCTAACAAATTTAAAATTATTTTTTACCCTCCACTTCAAATTAAAGAGACTGGCAATCTAGATCAAGACATAAACTTACTAACTCAATCAACTCTTAATATGCTTGAAAACTGGATAAAAGATGACCCCGAACAATGGCTTTGGATTTATGATAGATGGAAATAATATCTTTATGAAACAAGCTAGACACTTACTAGAGTTTTATTTTGTATATATTTTAGTTAAATTCTTGCAAATTCTCCCTTTAAAAACTTCATCTAATATACTTGGTATTTTAGGAAAATATATACTTTTATTTGTTGGAACTTTTACTGGTGATAATAAAAAAGGGATAAGGCAAATTGGTTTTGTTTTTCCTAAAATGTCAGAAGAGGGAAGACGAAAAATCCTTATCTCATCTTATGAAAACATTGGAAGATTTATTGCAGAATATATAAATCAGAGTAAAATGACAGAAAATTGGTTTAAGAAAAATGTTGAAATTGTGAATGGAGAATACTTTTTAGATATGATGTCTAAAGGTTCTTTTGCAATAACGGCACATTTTGGAAACTGGGAAGTAATGCAGAGATTTTTAACTCTAAATGGCAAAGACTTAAGCGTTATTTACAATCCAATTCAAAATCCATACATAAATAAGCTCTATTTAAAGCAAAGGAATGTTTCTCAATTACCAAAAGGAACAAGTGCGATGAAGCAATTAATAGAGCTCATTAAAGATAAAAAAAATGTTGGCGTAGTGGCAGACCAAAGAGATAAATCTGGAGAAGTTTATCAATTTTTTGAAAAAGATGCAAAAACAAGCACGGCAATTCAAAGGCTTTCAGTAAAATACAATTATCCAATTTTTTGCGTAAAGTGTGATAGGAAATTAGAAAATCCAAACAAGTTCACTCTAACGGTTTATCCCGCACTAAAAACAGAAAAGGAAAATCAAAATGAGGCCGTAAAAGACTTAACAGAGCAAAGTTTAAGAGTAATTGAATCTTGGATATATGAAAGACCAGAAAATTGGCTACTTTGGTTTTATTCTCGCTGGAGAATTCATTTGTAAAAATAAATGGTGCACCTGTAGGGATTCGAACCCCAAACCTTCTGATCCGTAGTCAGATGCTCTATCCAGTTAAGCTACAGGTGCTTTTTGAAGTAATTAAATGCATAAAAAATAAATGTCAAGATATATTTAAGATTAAAAGGCGGACTTACCAAATAAATATAAATTACTAAATTAGGCATATGAAAGAAAAGATAAATCAACAATACAAACTTCTAGTAAATAAAATTACATAATTACGATATGCATACTTTGCGTTACATATGCAAGAGAAACAATGTCAGCCAAACCTAGCAAACCTTCCTTTTCAAGACTTATATCCTCACCTTTTTGCATAACCTTTTTGCATAATAAAGACTCAATAAAAGACAATTTCTTTCTTTAATACGAGAGGCGAGAGTTTAGAGGCTTCCCCCTTATAAAGCTTTATAGATTTATAAGATAATCTCTCTCTTTAAAAATAAACACCTCAAATACTTTATAAACAACCACCTAAAATCACTATCTATAAAATATTTCTTTCAAAATTCTTCACTTTTTGCTTCCATACCTCACATTTATATAATACTCTCTAAAAATTTTCCTTAAAAAATTAAGGATACCTAAAAAAATGATGACACATATTATGAAG
>JBILVD010000061.1:0-6690 GCA_044370655.1 Candidatus Deianiraeaceae bacterium
TGCAGAATTGAAAAGGAAAGTCATCAATTGATATATCTTCTCCATACTCACCTGACTTTAGTCCTATAGAAGGTAAATGGACTCATTTAAAAAGCTTGATTAAAACGATGAAAGATAAATTTATAGACTTCTATGATGGCTTAAATACTATGAGTTGATTGGGTATATATCAAATTCTTCTAAAAATTATAAGAAAATTCTCTTAACTACTTAAGAGCCAAAGTAAATATCTTAAACATTATCAAAAAACTACTTGAAATTAAAACTGCCTTAGTTATTATAATCTTATTATATTTTAAAAGAAGATGGATTTAGTTAATAAAGATCAAGATAAAAACCTACAAAACGCCCCTATTGTGGAGGAAATGAAGAAATCTTAATAAAAGGTTGTATTTTTCAACCCATAAATTTTGGGGGATGAGGGTTTTTAGGCTTACTTCTGCGGTTTTTAAAAATATGTAAAAAAGTGTCATAATATTCGTCATCATTTTTTTGAGGTGCCTTAAAAATTTTTGGCAAATTTTCTTATTATGGTATAAAACTTTGCGGTGTGGAAGCAAAAAGTGAAAATTTCTTGACTATTTTATATTTTATTTCATAATTTCCATATTTTATAAATAAATTATGCTTTCTAATTCTTGCTACAATCAAGCCTCATCTATAGAGAAAATTGAAGCATCTTTATGGACTAGCAAACAAAGACAGTCAAATTCTATACATGAAATAACTTATAGAGCTTGCTTTAAAGCAGAATTGCCTAGGTTTTTTATAGAAAAATATTCAAAAAAAGGAGGGGTGATTTATGACCCATTTTCAGGAAGAGGAACAACAGGAATTGAAGCTTGTTTGCTTGGCAGAAAAGCGATTTTTAATGATATAAATCCGCTTTCTAAAGTTATGTCCGAACCTAGAATTAATATTATTAATATTGAGGAGCTTGAGAAAAGATTTGATACCATTTTGAATAATGCTCAAAAATTTGAAGCAGATATTGACTTATCAATGTTTTTTCACGAAGATACATTGCAAGAGATATTAAAAATAAGGCTTTATTTCAAGCAAAAACAAGAGCTTGATATGGTTGATAAATGGATTAGATTACTCGTTTTAAATCGTCTTACAGGTCATTCTAGTGGGTTTTTATCTGTCTATACCTTGCCTCCAAATCAAGCAATTACAGGTGAAAGGCAAAAAAAAATTAACGAGAAGTATAATAATGTATTTGAATACAGAAGTGTGAAAGAATGTTGTTTAAAAAAGTATAAAACTCTTACAAAGGATGTTGGTTTATTTGAAAGAGAGAATTTATTAGAGGTATCACAAGAGGCTATATTTTTAAATAAAGATGCAGAGAATACTATAGAAATAAAGGATGAAAGCGTGGATTTAATTATAACATCTCCTCCATTTTTGGATGTGATTAATTATAAGCAAGATAATTGGATGCGTTGCTGGTTTTGCGGTATAGATATAGAAAAAATTGATATATCTCAAATAAAAAGCCTTACTGATTGGAATTTAAAAATGAAAAACGTTCTTCTTGAGTTAAGGAGGGTTTTGAAGATGGGAGGTTATATTGCCTTTGAGGTGGGTGAAGTGAGGGGAGGTAAGATAAAGCTTGAAGAGGAGGTTTTGAGGATATTTTATGAAATTGGATTTAGTGATATTCAAATTTTGATAAATAAGCAGACTTTTTCAAAAACTTCAAACATTTGGGGAGTTGAAAATAATGCAAAAGGTACGAATTCAAATAGAATTTTATTAGTAAAAAAATGAAGGATGATAGCTACATAACTACATTAGAAAATTGCATATCGCAAATGATAAAACCTTTAAGGAATATACCTTTTAACTTGATTGTTAAGTCAATTAGCGGTTTTGATGTAAAGTTTTTTGATGCAAAAAATCAAAAGCATATTAAGGTTTTGGAGGCATTAAAAGATATAGGGTTTAATTTAATTGGTAGTTTTGTAAGTTCAAAAAGACCAAACGAAGTTGGAAACAAGATTGAACCTCTCGTTTTGGATGAATTTAAGAAGCAAAATATAGAAGCTGATAAGCCTAAAAACTCAAAAGGTAAAAGGCAATCTAGCGGATACCCTGATATTGAATTTGATTTTGATGGCGAAGGTTATTATCTTGAATGTAAAACTTTTAACAGGAAAAATCTTGATGAAACTCTTAGAACCTTCTACTTTTCACCATCTGAGAATTGCAAAATCACAAAGTCTACAATACACTTTTTACTCTCTTTTGAAATGGAAAAAATTGAGGAGCAAAAATTTAAGGTTGTCAGCTTTAAAATAATTTCAATTAATAGTATGTTGTGCGATTTAAAAAGTGAGTTTAATGCAAGCAATAAAGTTATGTATTCTGGAAAGGATGGTGCGAGTGTGTTGTTTGATAGTTTTTCTAGCATTAATTAAACTTTCCTCAATCATTTTAAAAAAACTACTTGAAATTAAAACTCCCGCAGTTATCATATCTTTATTATATTTTAAAAGAAGATGGATTTACTAAATAAAGACCAAGACAAAAACCTACAAAATGCCCCTATTGTGGAGGAAATGAAGAAATCTTACCTTGAGTATGCAATGAGTGTTATTGTTTCTCGTGCTTTACCCGATGTGAGAGACGGTTTAAAACCTGTGCATAGAAGAATTCTTTACTCAATGTTTGAAAATGGTTTTGATTATAATAAACCATTCAAAAAGTCTGCCCGTATTGTAGGGGATGTAATGGCTAAATATCACCCACACGGTGATGCCGCAATTTACGATAGCCTTGTGAGAATGGCTCAAGATTTTAGCCTTGGAGTTCCGCTTATTGATGGGCAAGGTAACTTTGGCTCTATTGATAAAGACGACCCAGCGGCGATGCGTTATACTGAATCTCGCCTTCAAAAAGTATCTCATTACTTACTTGAAGATTTACCAAATAACACAGTTCCATTCCTTCCAAACTATGACGGAAGCGAGAAGGAGCCCGCCGTTTTACCTGCTAGATTTCCCAACCTTCTTGTCAATGGTAGCGAGGGGATAGCAGTTGGTATGGCAACCTCAATTCCTCCTCATAACTTAACGGAGGTTTTAACCGCTTGCCTTGAGATGATTAAAAATCCTAATATAACAATTGAAGAGTTAATGGCAATTGTGCCAGCACCAGACTTTCCAACAGGAGGGCTTATACTTGCAAATTCAGGAATTTCACAAATGTTTAATACAGGGAGAGGCTCGGTTAAAATGCGAGGGAGAGCAGAAGTTGAGGAACTTAAAACAGGAAGAGGAAGAATTGTTATAACGGAGATACCTTATCAAGTTGTTAAGGCTCATTTAGTTGAAAGTATAGCAGATTTAGTGAAGGATAAAAAAATTGAAGGAATTTCCGAGATTAGAGACGAAAGCTCAAGAGAGGGAATTAGAGTTGTAATTGAATTAAAAAAAGATGCAGATGGAACGGTTATCTTAAATCAACTATACAAATTTACACAACTAGAACTTAACTTTAGTGCTAATATGCTTGCTCTTTACAATGGCAAGCCAGAGATGATGACACTTCGCTCAATTCTAAAAGCCTTTATTGAATTTAGGGAGGAAATCGTCGTAAAAAGAACAAACTACCTGCTAAACAAAGTAAAGGATAAAGCTCACATATTAATCGGTCTTTGTGTTGCAGTTGATTTTATTGATGAAGTAGTTAGAATTATAAGAGCAAGCTCCAGCACAGCACAAGCAAGGGAAAATCTCTTAAAAGAGGAATGGATAGCAGAAAAAGTTACTTCCTTAATCTCACTTGTAGGAGACAAAAGAAATGAGATTCTAGGGCAAAAATTTAAATTTACAGAAGAGCAAGTAAAAGGTATTTTAGAGATGAGGCTTTCAAAACTAACAGGTCTTGAAAGAGATAGCATCGTCAAAGAACTTGGAGAACTTTCAGGAGAAATAAACAAACTAGTGAAGATATTAACCGACAGACAAACTCTAATTGACTTAATCTACAATGAAATTTTGGAAATTAAGGAGAAATTCCCCATTACACGTCGCTCCGAAATCGTATATGGTTTAGATGACGATGTTGAAATGGAGGATCTAATCAAAAAAGAAGATATAGTCGTTTCCTTCACTCTTCGTGGCTATATAAAAAGAGACACTCTCTCCTCCTACAACGCCCAAAAAAGAGGAGGCAAAGGTAAATTCACTATGAAAACATCAGATGATGATGCAGTAACTCATTTATTTACCGCAACTACTCACTCTTTTATATTGTTTTTCTCAAGTAAGGGAAGAGTTTATAAGTTAAAGGGGTATAAACTTCCAATAGGTTCTAATCAAAGCAAGGGTAGGGCTTTGGTAAATTTGCTAAACTTACAAGCAGGAGAGACGATTACAAACTTCCTAGTTTTACCAGAGAATAAAAGTGATTGGGAAAACCTAAATCTAATTTTTGCAACATCAAATGGTCTTGTTAGAAGGTCTTCAATTGATGAATTTTCTTCCATACCTAGTAATGGTAAAATTGCCATCGGTCTTGAAGAGGGGGATAATCTAGTCGGAGTAAGGCTTGCTAAAAACGATGAACATATCTTACTTGCCTCCCGCGAAGGTAAGGCTGTAAGGTTTGGAATTGACGCAATGCGTGTTATCAAAAGCCGTTCTTCTAGTGGAGTTATAGGAATGGACTTAGAAAAGGGAGATAGCGTCGTTTCCATCACAATAATCAATGGAGCAGAAAAGGACGTTGCAACAAGGGAGGAGTATTTCAACATTCCACTCGAACTGCGTATTTTAATTACAACTCTAGACAATAAAGAGCTTGAAGACAGGCTCTTTCAACTTGAAAGGAAGATAAATCTTGATATTACAACAGTAAGAAAGTGGGCAGAAGCCGAAGAATTCCTTCTAACTATCACAGAAAATGGATATGGTAAAAGAACCTCTACCCACGAATATAGAATTTCTGGAAGAGGGACTAAGGGCGTTATCAACATTTTAACAACCGAGAGAAATGGTAAAGTCGTTGCAAGCTTTGGGGCAAGCAATGAAAACGACGTAATACTCTCTTCAAGCACAGGAAAGGTTATTAGATGTAAAGCTCGTGATGTCTCTATCATCGGTAAAAATTCTCAAGGAGTAAGAATTATAAACCTTGAAAAAGGAGAGAGAGTAATGACGGCAACAGGGGCAATTAGCATGGACGAAGAAGAGCCAGAAGAACTTGCAGATGGCTACAACCCTATTGATTTATGATTATTATTCTACATCGCCCCCAAATGGGAGAAAACGTCGGATTTGCCGCTAGAAGCATGAAGAACTTTGGTCTTGAAGAATTAAGGCTTGTCTCCCCAGGAGAAATTGAAGAAGATGAGTGGGGGGCAGGAGAGCATAATGCTAGCTTTTCTCTTCCTTCATTTTTAGAAAAGGCGGAAGCAGTTGCCAAAGGCGGAGCAGAAGTTATCAGAAATGCCAAGATTTTTAAAACAATTGAGGAAGCAACGCAGGATATTACCAAAATTTATGCTCTAAGTGCAAGAAGAAGGGAGATTGCAAAGGAGGTAATCACCCCCGAAACTGCAATTGAAGAGATGCTTCAAAGTAATGAAAAATATGCATTTTTATTTGGGAGAGAGTCTAACGGGCTTTCTAATAAGGACGTAACTCTTGCCCACAAAATGATAGAGATAGAGGCGAATAAGAGCTACCCTTCCATCAATCTTGGTATGAGTGTTGGTCTTATTTCCTACTTAATTCATAAAAAAATCAATGGTAGCAAATATAAAATGCAAGAAAGAGCTTTAAGAAACCTTGCTTCAGGGGCGGATTTAAGCTATTTAATTAAATTTTTACAAACAAAATTAGATGATGCAAACTACTTTAAAGTTGCAGAAAAAAGAGAAGGCATGATGGTGAACATTGCAAATATATTCTCTCACGCAAACCTAAGCCAAGCAGAAGTAAAAACCTTGATAGGTATTTTTGACTTAATAAAAACCAACCAATAAGGATTAAATATTTTAATTATTAAACAAATTTAACTTCTAAAATCTCGTATCTAAATAAAAATAAAATGTGCCTTGCATTAAGTAATAGCTTTTTGCTACACTCTTTTAAATATCTCTAGCAACATAATACATAATCTAAATACTCCTCAAAAGTTTTAAATTTATCTTTAATCTTTTTAACTAAAGATTTGATACAACCCCCACTTCTGCTCTATCGGATTTATGTTTTGGTATATAAGGCGGAAGATATAACAATCTATGTCCTATATCATTTCTATCAATTCTTTCGTCCTATTGTTTTTATGAAAGCTCGCATTATCCATTACAATTGTTTTAATTCTATTTTCTTTTTTTAATTCAGGAAGAAGATGTTCTTCATATAAATTTATTAAAAAGTTCAGTATTTGTATTTTCTTCAATATGAATCGGAGCAATAAGTTTATTCCTATTTTTTAATGCTCCAATTACTGTAATTCTTTTTCCTTTTCTATTTCCTGATTTTTCGGCTATCAGTCTTACACATTTTAACTCTCTCCAATATTATTCTTTTGTCATATTTATATCAAACCCGCTTTCGTCTATATAGATTATATCTGATTATATCTTGTGGTAGAATATTATTAACCCCAACTTCGTTTAAGCCACAATTCTATTTAAATCAACCTTTGGTTTTGTAGGATTTAAACTATAAT
>JBILVD010000062.1:0-6683 GCA_044370655.1 Candidatus Deianiraeaceae bacterium
TATTTGTGATTTTGTGATTTTTAAGACTTTTAATGGAATTTTATCTTACATCAAGGCACATTTTAGAGTGCTTTCAATAAGTTTAGGGTTGTTGTTTTTTGGAATATTTTTATTACTTTCACTGCTATCTTACACTCCTATTGACTTAATTGAAACAATGGGAGATTTAAACTTTTTTGGGTATTTTGGGGCAAAAGTTGCGGATATATTATTGCAATACTTCGGTTTTGCTTCTTATTTGCTAGTTTTTGCTTTATTTAGGATTTCCTTTTTGGTTGCATTAAAGGGTGAGATAGAAAGATATAAAATAAAAATTTTTGGAATATTTATTTCTATCCTTATTTTATGCATATTGTTTGGGGTTGTGAAGAAGTATGAATTCTCGTTTAACCATTTGATTGGAGGGTATATCGGTTTTTTATTCTCGGAAAGTTTAGTAAACAAGACATTTTTTCTTCCAGTTATAACCGTCTTGTTTTTTATATTCATCTTTGCTTCTGTTTTAAGCCTTGAATTGAAAGAGACTATCATATGGCAAAAAATAGCAAAAAAGTTGAAATTTCGCCTGCCTTGGTTTAAATTTAAAAAGAGCGTGCCCTCTAAGCTTGATGTACCCGCTAAGTCATCTAGCGTTTCTGTTGTATCTAGTGTTTCTAATGCGTCTAGTATTTTTGGTGCTTCTCAAGAATTGCCAAAAGGTCAAAATAGAGAGGCTTTTGCGTCTACAAAAATTATACAAACACTCAAATACAGCCCCCCTGCCATCTCCTTACTTGCCCTAAACAATGCCGAAAATCAAAAGAAAAATGTAAAAAACTTAAGCCTTACAAAAAGCACTGAAAAAGAACTTAGTAAAGCACTTGGGGATTTTGGAATCGAAGCCGTAATCAAGGGCTCTAGAGTGGGACCGGTGATTACTATGTATGAAATTGAGCCAAAAGCGGGAATTCGGGCAGCAAGAGTTGTGGGGCTTGCGGAGGATATAGCTCGATCCCTAAAAGCAAAATCGGCAAGAATAAGCCTTATTCCTTCAAGTAGCTCACTTGCGGTAGAAATTCCAAACATGGAGAGGGAAACCGTCTTTTTGCGAGAATTATTAGACGGAGTAGAGTATAAAGAGGCGGAGTTTAACATACCAATTGCATTAGGAAAAAGTATAGCAGGTGATAACATAATTGTGGACCTAACAACAATGCCCCATCTTTTGGTAGCAGGAACTACAGGCTCTGGTAAGTCTGTTGGTGTAAATGCGATGATACTCTCAATTCTATATAAACTCTCTCCAAATGAATGTCAATTTATAATGATTGACCCAAAAATGCTTGAACTTTCAGTATATAATGATATTCCACATCTTTTAACTCCCGTTATTACTGAGTCTGAAAAGGCGGTTATGGCACTTAAATGGCTAACTATGGAAATGGAGCGTAGATACAGGCAAATGTCCGCTTTTAGCGTGAGGAATATATTTAGCTACAACGATGAGATTTTGAGGCTAAAGTCTAGCAAGATTTCTGGGAGGGAGCAAAACCTCAATATAATTAGGGCGGAAGATGTTGCAGGGCTTCAAAAGATGCCGTTTATCGTTGTGGTTATTGATGAAATGGCGGATTTGATGATAACCGCAGGAAAGGTGATTGAGGGGTATATCCAAAGGCTTGCACAGATGGCAAGAGCAGCGGGAATTCATGTAATTATGGCAACGCAACGCCCTTCGGTAGACGTAATTACAGGCGTGATAAAGGCAAACTTCCCAACTAGAATTAGCTATCAGGTTAGCTCAAAAATAGATAGCCGAACAATTTTGGGGGCAAGTGGGGCAGAGGCGCTTCTTGGCAAGGGGGACATGCTATACATGCAGGCAGGTGCTAAAACTTATCGTATTCACGCTCCTTTTGTGAGTGATGGAGAGGTTAACAATATTGTCTCCGCACTTAAAAAAAGATATGGTGGCGCATATGATAACATTAAAGTTGATATTTTTGAAGATATTTTAGAAGAGAGTGTTTCCAATGCAAACAAAAATGAGAATTTTTCTACCAAAGGGGATAACGACCTATACAGCGAGGCGGTTGAAATTGTGATAAACGAGAATAAGCCATCAATTAGCTATTTGCAAAGAAGGTTGAAGATAGGATATAACAAAGCCGCAAATTTAATTGAAAAAATGGAAGCAGATGGAATTTTGAGCTCCCCTGAGCCTAATACGGGAAAAAGAGTGGTATTAAAAAAATAGTTGACTTTTTCAACTTATAGTAATATGTTATTATATATAAGTTGTTTTTTTATGCTAACTAATGTAGAGCTTTTTGTTCAATCTGTTTTTTTAAAACTACTTGAGGGTAAAATTAAGTTTCATTTTGCAAGTTCAATATTGAATTATATTGAAAATCCTAACAATGATTCTTTTCTTATGATAGCAAGGTTTTCGAGAGATAGTTTTGCTTTAATTGAAAATGACTTAGAAAATATAACTCCTGAATTAAAAAATTTGGAAAAAGAGCATAAGGGCTTTAAAAATGCAATTCATACAATTGTTTCTATGGTTCTTTCTGAATATACATACACATTTACGGATAGAAATGGAAATTTGGTTCAATCAAATCTTTTATTTTTACTCACAAGGCAATTAAATGATTTGTGTCTCAAAAACCTCTTCACTTACTTGTGTGAAAGGGAGATGTGGGAGGCGTTTTCTATCCCTCAAATTTATAGCTCTGCTTTTATATTTTCTAGTATTATTCATAAATTGCTTGAAAAAGGACTAGACGATTTAGCTTTAAAATGTGCTATGCATTTTGATAATAAGTCTCTACTTTTTGTTAAAGATGTGGAGGGTTTAACACCACTTGATGTTGCAACGCAAAAGGGATGTCACCTTTCTGCTGAATATTTCTCAAAATTAAAACAAATTGGAGATATGGCAGGAATATTCTCTATGAACTAAGTTTTATTGCGAGAGCTACGTCCTCATCTTCCAATTCGTTAAATGAAATTGCCTTTTTAGCAAAAGTCTTTGACTTTTCGGTTTCTCCGTCATCTTTTAAAATAATTGCATATGAGAGAAAAAGTCTAGCAATTTCAGGATTTTCACGAGATATGTTAGATGTTTCTAGTATATTGATTGCGTTTTCAATATCTTGCCTTGCTATTGTTTTTTTACTAAATAAAGATGGAAATTGAGCGAATGTCCGCCCTCTAAATAGGTGAAACTCGTATTTATCTATGATGTCAGATGAATTTAAAGCTTCAGTTTCAAGGGCAGTGAAGGCGTCAATTGATTTATTGACAAAATGAAGCTTTTTAAAAGTTGAAAACTTTGCTTTTATGGCAATTAGAGATGCAAGGCGAACTTTATTGAAAAAACTGGGGGATGTCTCCTCTAGAGCTAGAAAGGTTTGCTCTGATTTTAATGCTTTTTCCATATTGCCTTTTTTAGAAATTGCATCTAGGTATAAATCTACAGCTAATTCTCTTGTAATTTCGCCAAAAGAAGACCAAAAAATCCCAAAAAATAAAACTAGAAACTTCATAATTCAACCTAAAATTAAAAAAAGTTTATACTAAAAAAATTACATGTCAAGCTTTTTTATAAGAAAATTATAAGAAAATCTTATGAAATTTATAAAGAATTTATAATAAAGGTTGGTTTGTATTGAAAATTTGCGATAAAATCCTCAATTTTTATGCCAGATTTAAGCTCTAAACTTGGCAAACCTGCAAGGCAAAGAGCGGAGGAAATGCCAGCTTTACTTGCACCTTCTATGTCTGTCTCCATTCCGTCCCCAATTGCAAGGATTTTACTCTTTTCGGTTCTTTCAAAAAATGTCATTACTTGGTTGTAAATGTTGATGTAAGGTTTACCAAAATATACGACTTTGCCTCCTATTTCTAAGTATTTTTTTGCTATCATGCCAGCACAATCCTCCCTTGAGCCGTCACTTTTAGTGATGAAAATGTCAGGATTTAAGCAGTAAAGAGTGAGGTGGTTTTGCTTTAAAAAATGTAATATTTCAAGGCTATTTTCAACTACGCCAGTGATGATTGCAAACTTAGGTTTAGAGGTTAAATCTTTAGTTAAATTAATTAAAAGCCCTTTTGTAACGTCTAGGTCTTTTTCAGGACCTATGTAAAAAACTTCGCCACTTTCCTTTTTTGCCTCCATTTCAAGATAAAAAGCCTCACCAGATGTTAAAATTGCATCATAATGCTTCCCGATTTTTATTCCAACTTTCTCCTTCAAGAATGCCTCCACGGTAGAGGCTCTTCTAGGGGCGTTTGAAAGGAGAACTATCTGTTTTTGCTGTTTTTTTAGCTTGAGTAAATTTTCAATCACACCTTCAAAGGGGACGCCAGAAGAGTGCAAAACCCCCCAAATATCAAGGATAAAGCCATTATAATTGTGGGATATTTCCAAGACAGAATTGTGCACTTTCATATCGATTTTTTTATTAAATTAAATTCGATAAAAACTCCCTCATATACGTCTTTTTTAAATGAGACGGCGTTCTCCAAAACTTCTTGTGGTTTTTGCCACTTCCATTCTTCAAATTCGGGGAATTCGGTATTTATGTTGATGTCATCGTCCTTTCCTGTAAATTTAGCGAAGAACCATCTCTGTTTTTGCCCTACGTATATGTTATTCCACACAGATTTTCGCATTTTTTTTGGTATGACATAATAATAATGCCTTCTGCTTTTCTTTAAAATAATAAATGAATGGGGGAAAACTCCAACTTCTTCTTTAATCTCCCTAATTAATGTTTCTTCTTCCGTCTCCCCTTCGGAAACTCCGCCTTGGGGCATTTGCCAAGAAGGGCTTGAGATTGCAGTTCCAAAACGTTTGCCAACAAAAACTTCATTTTTAGAATTTATGAGGACGACTCCAACATTTTTTCTATAAATCCCGTCTTTTTCTTTAAAAAAAGCATTTTCTATCATAAATACTTTTTGTTATCTTTGAGGTTTTGAGAAATTGAGTTCTCCCATCTTTCACCGTTTGAAAGAAGTCTCTCTTTTGTATAAAACAACTCCTCTCTAGTCCCTGTGCTAAATTCAAAGTTGTTTGTCATCACGACGGCGTCAACTGGGCATGCTTCTTGACACATTCCGCAGTATATACATTTTGTCATGTCTATATCGTATTGGGTTGTTTTTCTAATTCCTTCAACTTCATCGGTGGATATTGTAATTGCTTGCGCGGGGCAGATTGCTTCGCATAATTTACAAGCAATACAACGCTCCTCTCCGTTTGGATACCTCCTAAGTGCGTGCTCTCCCCTAAACCTAGAAGAAACGGGGCCCTTCTCGAAAGGATAATTAAGCGTAACACTCTTCTTAAACATGTAAGAAAAAGTGCGAAACATTCCAACGAAAATTTCCCTCAAAGTAAAGGCATTTAAAAGAACTTTAAAATTTTTAACAAACGCCATAATTAAAAAACCTGTAATCAAGATATCTCCTAAATGACAAAAGTTTAAATGTCAAGTAAAATTAATTATTGCTTTATGGACTTGCTAAATAATTACAGATAATACCTCCTCCTTATTAAGCAATATCATAATACTTGAGCTTTTAATCTAGCAAGATAATTTCTAAGTCTACAATTAAAAGATTTAACTAAAGATATCTCTACTTTTGTAACTATATGCTTTTATTGTAATTTCTCTATCATATTTTTTTATCTTTTCTTCCCTTTCTTTTCTTCCCTTTCTTTGCTTCCCTTCCATAAATCCATTCTTCACTATTCTTTTTCTACCACAAAACCTACATTCTTTTATAAACAATTATATCATGTTAATGTCTATAATGATTTAGCAAGTCCGAAGCAAATAAGTAAATTATACTTGACAAATATACTATATGGTATTACTTTTATTATGATATAATATATATACATATGAGTACGATTTCATTTAAAATAAAAGATGAATTAGAGCCAATACTTGATAGGTTTTGCAAGAAAATGGAAAGAACCAAAACTTATTTTATAAACAAGGCACTTGAAAGCTATTTTGAGGACTTATATTTTTATGAAAAAGGTATTGAAGCTCTTGAAGAGCATGAGAAAGCTGGTAGTAAAACTTACTCAATTGAAGAATTAGCACAAGAACTTGGAATTGAATTGAAAGCAAGAAAGGTTAATAAATAAAATGGTTATTTATGTGGAAAATTGATTTTTCTGAAAAAGCAAAGAGAAATCTTAAAAAACTTAACTTTGCAATCCAAAAAAGAATTTTACTTTATTTAGATTTCATTAGATTAAAAAACCCTAAAGATTTTGGAGATGGGCTTGTTGGAGATAAAAATGGGCTTTGGCGTTATAGAATTGGTGATTATAGGATAATAGCAGAAATTAAACAAAAAGAAATTATCATCTTAATTGTTGATATAGGACATAGAAGAGAAGTTTATAAGTAAGAATTAAAGAAAATAACTTTAAAAAATATGTAATATTATGCAAGATTATACAACATTATGCCCCGCATTATTAAACATACAGTATTAAAATTTATAATATAATGATAAATTTATGAGAGTTGGTATGATGAATGTAAATGAGAATGAAAATTTAAGAATAGACAATAATAGTGATGAGATTTATATTATAAGAAAGAGTTGGTGGGGAGTTTTGAGTAGCTCTTTATTTACTGCCATATTACCAGTAGTATTTTTTTCCTTTG
>JBILVD010000010.1:0-21666 GCA_044370655.1 Candidatus Deianiraeaceae bacterium
ACTATTCATATATCCTTTAAAAAGTTATTGTTTTCAATTTAAGGTTTTATTGGAAGATGTTAGTTTGCAACTGGTTTCTTAAACGAAGTTGGGGTTATTATAACTTCTATTACCTATACTATCATTATCAATAGTCCTATTCCCTTCACTAATATTAAACTTATTACTATTAAATAAACTATCATTACCTATATTTGTATTACCTAAGTTATAATTACAAATAAATTTTTCAAAAAAAGCTTGCAAAGTATAATTTATGTTTTAAAATTTAAAGGTAGATTTTTTTAAAGTGAGATGCAGGATGATAAAACGCAGACCATAATAAAGCCCAAAAGAGCTAATACTTCCGCTAGAAGTTGGTATCAGGACAAGGCATTTGGCATAACAATTCAAAGAAATATTTTGCTTATTATTGTTATTATACTATTTATTTCGGTTATACTTTCTTTGGTTACGATTAAGTCTATTGTAGAGAAAAACGCAGTTGAACCATATGTAATTAAGGTTTCAAAACAGGAACAAATTCCAGTTTCGGTTGATATAGAATCCGTAAAGAAGTATGCATCAGCTAATCAAGGTGTGCTTGAATACTTCCTGCTTTATTATATAAAATCAAAAGAAAGTTATAATTCAGAAACATATATTCACGACTACAACACGGTTGTTAGGAGAATGTCTTCTTCAAGTGTTTTTAAGACATTTTGGGACGAAGTGAATGCACAAGATACAGGAATTATCAGTGTGCTTGGGAGAAATGCTAAGGTTGATATTATAATTAAACAACTTGCCTTAGAGGGGAGAAATAACATTGCGGTTGTGAGAATTGCAAAAAGATTAATTCAAAGTGGCAGTGTAAGGCAAATTAGACACTTTAAGATAAAAATGCACTACTTGTTTGATACTGCAAATATGAGTTATAGAGACATAGTTCTTAATCCTCTCGGTTTAAAAGTAGATTTTTACGAGGTTGTGGAAGAAAAAGCCTTTGTAAATGACGAAACTTTCAATACAATATTATGAAAAAGATTTTAACAATATTTTTTTTCTTTATCTTTGGAGCTTTTGGGGCAAAGCAATATCAACCTGTTGCAATTGATAGTAGAATTAAAACTTTTATTTATAGTGAAAACGAGATTTATAACTTGAAGTTTAGAATAGGCTATCAGTCAATTATCGAATTTAGCCTTGATGAGGCAATTGAAACTATATCACTAGGGGACCCTTACCCATGGAAGTTAACTCCTCTTGACAGAAGGCTGTTCATGAAACCAGTTGAGCCAGGTGTGAAGACTAACATGACAGTAATTACAAATAAAAGAATATATCTTTTTGAGATAGAATCTGATATATCCTCAAATATAGATAATATTGACGTTATTCATGTTGCGAGGTTTTTCTACCCTACTTATTCATATGATAAGATAGAAGATAAAAATTACACTCCTTCTAGCTCTAGGGTAGGTGAAATTTCAAAAGAGAAGAAATCTTCTGGAAATTCTGATATTAATACAAATTATACATTTACTGGAAAGGTAAACTCTTCAACTCCTATTGAAATTTTTGATGATAAAAAACGCACTTATTTAAGGTTTAAACAAGGTTCAGATTACAGTAAAATAAAAGTATTTATTTTAAAAACAAAGACGCAGAGAATTCCTATTAGATACAAAAAAACTGGTGACTTTATAATTCTAGATAGCGTTTATTCGAAGTTATTGATAGAGTATAATGGCTCTAAGACGGAGATTTTTAATGAATTTTTGACATTGTGAATTTTTTTAAAAAAAATGAAAAAAACACTTGCAAAATCAAAAAATATATGTTTTAATATTTCTACAAGCTTTAAAATTAAGTTTTAAAAGTATGTATTTAGTGGCCCCATCGTCTAGCGGTTAGGACATCACCCTTTCACGGTGGTAACACGGGTTCGATTCCCGTTGGGGTCACCACTTTTCCTTATTTTATGTTTAGCTTCTCTTTCTCTGAGCTTTGTGTCGTTCTTTTAGTGATTATCTTTTCTTTCAAACCAAAGGAGATAATAGAAATTATAAAAAACTTCATCTCTATGTTTGAAAAACTTAAAGAAGAAATTGAATTAAAAAAAAACGAGATTATAATGCTTGAAGAAGAGGACGAGATAAATAAGTTAGATTTCACGCAAGTGGAGATTTTTGATGAATTTGAGGAGAATGAGGATAAGATTAAACCTGACTAGAATGTTGTTTAATTTTAGCTTCTGTTTTGCATTTTTGCCTAATTGCGAAAGATTTTTTGAGAAGCGTTGCTTGAGGTTAATTTATTTTAACGGTTGCAAGCCCACCTAGAGAAGTTTCTTTGTATTTAATATCCATATCATTAGCAGTTTGCATCATTGCTTTAATTACGCCATCAAGTGGGATTTTAGCTTCATCTGGATTTGTTTTAAGAGCAAGATTAGAAGCGTTAATTGCTTTTACAGCCCCCATAGAGTTGCGCTCTATACATGGTATTTGCACAAGCCCCGATATAGGGTCGCACGTTAAACCGAGATGATGCTCCATTGCTATTTCAGATGCAAGCATTGCAAGTTTTGCACTTCCTTCTTGAAGTTCTGTAAGTGAGGCGGACGCCATTGCGGAAGAAACGCCAATTTCAGCCTGACACCCTCCTGCGGCAGCGGAAATAGTGGCTCCATTTTTAAAAATTCCCCCAATTAAGCCTGCGGTTAAGAGAAATTGTATTATCTCATCTTCGCCAGCTTGTTTGTTGACAAAGCAAATATAATAGGCAAGGACGGACGGAATTACTCCAGCAGAGCCATTTGTGGGAGCAGTGACAACCCTTCCAAGCCCTGCGTTCACTTCATTGACTGCCATTGCAAAAATGCTTACAAAGTCAAGAATTTCAGTGAAAGAGCATTGTTTTTGCCTTACTGCATTAAAAAATTCTTCTTTGGATGTAAAATTATTCCCTAGAACTTTTTTACAAAGTTCACTTGACCTTCTTCTTATGTTTAATCCGCCTGGGAGGAAGCCCTCCGTCAACACTCCTTCAAAGATAGAATCAGACATTACATTCCAAATTTTTAGCAAATCGTTCCTTACTTCTTCTTTGGTTCTTCCTAGAGCAATTTCATTTTGCATTGCAAAATCTGAAATTTTGTGGAATGGAGTGGAGGATAGATATTTATTTATATCTTCTGCTGTTGAAATTTCAAACGGCACTTTAATTGAATTTTGTGCACCTTTTTCTTCGTTTTCTTGAACGATGAAACCTCCGCCAATTGAGTAATAAACCTCGCTTATAGCACTCTTATTTTGTAAAATAGCAGTGAACCTAAGGGCATTTGAGTGAAAGGGAAGGAAGTCTTTGGAGAATTCAATATCTTTCTCTGGATTGAAGGCAATTGAATGCTCGCTATTTAGGTTTAAAATGAGATTTTTCTTTATATTTTCAATCGTGCTCAATATACTCTTTGTAGGTATTGTCTCTGGTTTAAAACCACAAAGACCAAGTATAACGCTTACATCCGTTGCATGTCCCTTTCCCGTTAACGAAAGAGAGCCGTATAGAGTGATTTTGATGCTTTGAACTTGTTGAAAAAAGTTCTTATTTTTAAGGGTTTGCATAAATTTTTCGCTTGCCCTCCAAGGACCAAGTGTGTGAGATGAAGAAGGGCCAACGCCAATTTTTAGCATGTCAAAAACACTAATGTAAGCCATAAATAAATATTAATCTAATGTTGCATCTTTTAAAGCTTCTGTGTAAGCTTCTAGTTTGTTAAATCTTTTATTTTTTGGGGCGGAAAGGGGGAGTTTTTTTGCTGAAATATGACTGCAACATTCTGTATTTAGGTAGAAGTCTTTGTCATTATCTAAAAAAATGCTTGTTCTGTCAAATTTTATATCAAAACTGTTTGAAAATGGAATTAAACCAAATGATATAACTTCAAACTCGCTTGCTTTAAAACCTGAATTTGCAATTAAGGAAGTAACTGCTAAATTCGCCATCGCTCCCCCAAGTTCAAAACCTATGACAATTTTTTTAATATCTTTTTGAAATTTATTTTCTATAAATTCTTCAATTTTTAGGAAAGTTTTTAAAATTTCTTGATTGAATTTTACTTTGCTAGCTAAGTTTAGCCCCGAAACGGATGGTGCTTCTAAAATTTGTTTTCTCTTTTTGTCAAAGTTGTATCCGTAAAATATTAAATATTGCTGATTGAGTTGCTTGTCGTAAATCATTAAAAAACGTATTCCTTCTGATTCAAATTCTCTATAATAATAGGTTAGTTTTCTCTCAACTCCTAGCGTGGAATTGATGGCTTTACTTCCTTTTGAAACTAGAGAGATATAGTCTATATATTCGCTATACATGAATATATCTGCATCTATCAGTTTTGAGTTTTGGTTTATACTTTTGCAAGCAATAAGCCCTAAAAGAGCTAGAAAAGACAGTAGTTTTACCATATTTTATTTAAAGTTAGACTTTCTTCACGCTCTGCCCCAAAGGAAAGAACTGAAACGGGAATTTTAGTGTAGCTTTCAATGAATTGAATGTAGTTTTTTAAAGCTATTGGCAGTTCTTCAAAATTTTTAAAGGAGTAGCCATCTCCCCAGCCTTCAAGCTCTGTATAGACAGGTATTAGCCTTGACTGTAGACCTTCGCTTGAAGGTATGTGTTTTATTTCTTTGCCATCTAGCATATAAGATGTGCAAACTTTGATTGTTTTTAAGCTATTAAGGACGTCAATTTTGGTAAGGATTATATCTGTAATTCCAGAAAGTTCAATGATTTGCTTTAAGGCAACTAAGTCAAGGAAGCCACATCTTCTTATTCTTCCTGTAACTGTGCCAAATTCTGCTCCTTTTTTTTGCATTATCTCGCCCTCTTCTCCAAAATCTTCGCTAGGAAAGGGGCCCGCTCCAACTCTTGTGCAATATGCTTTTGCAACTCCGAATACTTTATCTAGCTTGCCACCAAAACCTGCTCCGATATAGACTTCAGAGGCTAAAGTGTTAGACGATGTAACGAATGGGTAAGTTCCAAAAGAGATGTCAAGCATGGCTCCCTGTGCTCCTTCAAATAAGATGTTTTCATTTTTAAAGTCGTTTAAAAAATTTGAGGAAACTAGGTGATTTTTGAAGTAATCTCTGTATTTTTGAATATAATTTAGGGTTTCTTTCTTTGTTTCTTCTAAATTGAAAGTTTTTTCATACTTTTCTAAAATTGGTGAATAAAATTGGAGGATATTGTCAAGCCTGTCTTTTATTGTTTCTTCTTCAAAAAGGTCGCACATTCTAATGCTCCTTCTTCCAACTTTGTCTTGATAAGCAATGCCAATTCCTCTTCCTGTGGTACCGATTTTTTTGTCCCCTTTTAGGTTTTCAAGTAATAAGTCTAATTTTTTGTAAAGAGGTATTATTATACTTATATTTTCTGCTATTTTAAGATTTTGGTTGGAGATTTCAATATTTCTAGCTTTTATTCTTTCAATTTCATCATAGAGGCTTTCTAAATCCACCACCACTCCCGAGGCTATAAAAGCTATTTTCCCTTTATGCAAAATTCCAGAAGGTAGCAGAGAAAGTTTATAAGAAACTCCGTCTGTAACTATTGTGTGTCCTGCATTATTTCCGCCTTGAAAACGGACAACTATATTTGCATTTTTAGCAAAGTAGTCAACAAATTTACCTTTTCCTTCATCTCCCCATTGAAGCCCTGCAATACAAATATTAGACATTAATTAAAAAAATTACTTGCAATTTTCCAAAAAATATAAGAATTGTTTTTAGTGAGTTGTCAACTTAAATTTTACAAAAAAATGAAAAACTTTTTAATTTACGCAAAAAAACCGCTTAATCAAGAGATGAGCGTTGATGAAGCTTCTAACATTAAAACTTTAAAACAAAGCTTTAGGTTTTTATACTTATTTGACTTTATTGGAGTTTTTTACGCTTTTAAAAAAAAATTTTACTTGTTTGGCTTTATTTTGCTTATTATACATTTTGCATCTTTAATTATTGCTGAATTTTGGAGCGAGATTTTACTTTTAAAGTTTAGTTTGAATTTTTTGGTTGCAATGTTTGGGCTTGAAATTGAAGAATTTTTTGCTAAAAGACAGGGGTTGAAATTACAAGGTTTTGTTTTTGGAAGGAATGAAAAAGAAGTGCAAAATGAAATTGAGGGAATATTGAAGATAAAATTCTATAGTAAGTCTCGCTTAAAGTCCTTCATTAATAAAATAAAAAAGGGTTTCGAAAGATTTGCTAGAAAAAATGTATAAATAGAGTGTAAATAAAATACATAAAACGGCAAAAATGGCTAGCAATTGCCAGTCTTTTAAATTAACCGACCTATCTTGCTTAACATTTGAACTGAAGCTCCAAATAAAACAGATGGGGTAGGCAAATCCGAAAAAATTTAATAATGTGATTGGAATTGCATTCTTATGCCCTCTTGAAAAGGCCACAAATATTGGAAAAATCCAAAAAAGAAATAAAAAAAGTAATGTCATTTTAATTTTTTAATACATTCATCTAATCTTTTTGCTGCCTCTAAAAGAATTTTCTCGTCCGTTGCATATGATACCCTTATAAAGCCTGAATATCCAAATGCGGAGCCAAAAACCGTCGCTACTCTACCTTCTTCCAAAAAGTATTCCGCAACTTCTATATCTGTTTTTAAAACCTTGCCTTGAGGGGTTATTTTACCGTAAAGTTCTTTAATTTCAAAGAATATATAGAAAGCACCTGATGGTTTTGTAGTTTTTATGAATGGTATTTTTGATAGACCTTCAAAAAATATGTTTCGTCTTTTTTCCATTATTTCTCGCATAAATGGAAGAAAAGCTTCGCATTTTGTCAAGGCTCCTAGTGATGCTTCTTGGGATATAGAGCAGGCGTTTGACGTGCTTTGGCTTTGCAAGTTAACAATCATTTTTATGAAGTCTTTGTTTTTCATTGCTCCATAACCTATTCTAAAGCCTGTCATGGAGAAACTCTTTGAAACTCCGTTGATTATTAAAACTCTTTCCGCTAATTCTGGGGCTACGTTTAGTATGTTTTTAAATTGCAGTCCGTCAAAAACTAAATGTTCGTATATATCATCAGACATTATATAGATGTTTGGGTATTTTTTTAACACTTCGGATAAAGCCTTTAATTCTTCTTCTAAATAGACCTCTCCAGTTGGATTTGAAGGGGAATTAAGCAAAAACCATTTTGTTTTTGAAGTTATTGAAGCTTCTAGTTCTTTTGGCGTGATTTTGAAGTTATTTTTGGGAGATGTTTTTACGATGATCGGTTTGCCTTCAAAAACTTCAACTATATCTGCATATGAAACCCAATAAGGAGCAGGAATGATAACCTCATCTTCATAATTTAAAGAGGAGGCAAAAGCGTTGAAAATTCCTTGCTTTGCTCCACTTGAAACAAAAATCTCGTCTAGTTCGTAATTTAGATTATTTTCTTTTGCAAATTTGCTTTGAATAGCTTTCTTCAATGTAAGAGTTCCATCTACAGCGGTATATTTTGTTTGTCCGTTTAAAATAGCGTTAATTCCAAATTCGCAAGCTTCTTTTGGGGTGTTAAAATCAGGCTCGCCTAAACTTAAATTTAAGACATCAACGCCTTCTGCCTTCATTTTAACTGCTTTGGTAGAAATTGAGAGCGTTGGGGAAGGTTTTAAGGTTTTTACTCTATTTGAAAAAATCATACTTAAAAATATAACTAAGTGTATGAATATTTTATGAAATTTTTTATTTTTGCAAGATATTTTTTATTGAATTTTATTTGGATATTTGGAAATTTTAATAATGTGTGAAAAAAAATTATAATTTAAAAATAAAACTTGACAAATTGTGTTTTACATCTATATTCAGTTATTTATTTGATTTATTTTATGAAAGTTGTATTAAAAAAGGCAGTTTTAAAGCTTGGAATTCCTGGTGAAATAGTTGATGTAAAGCCTGGATATGCGTTTAACTTCTTAATTCCTCAAGGTATAGCATTATTTGCAGATGAGCAAAATTTAGCTAATTTTGAAGCAAAAAAGGCAGAATTTTTAGCAGAACACAATAAGTCTAAAACAATTGCAGAAGCAGTTAAAAATGTTATTAATGGAAAGGCGGTTTTTATGGAAAAATCCGTGAACGATGCTGGAAACTTTTATGCTGTTTTATCCGCAGTTGATGTTGCAAAAGAACTTAACACTCAATTCAAGCAAAGTGATTTTGAATTTAATAAAAATCAAATCGTAATGTCAAATAAAATTAGAAACTATGGCATTTACGACTTCACAGTGATACTTTACAACGGAGTGATTGCAAAAATGAAAGTTTCCATCGCTTTAAATAAAAGTTTAGCACAGGAAGCAATTAATAAACCTGAAACAGAAAAAAAATAATTATGATTTTTGGAATTGCTATTTACAAAATTGCCTTCGGTATTGTTGCTATAATTGCAATTGGGTCATTTATTTACACTTGGAAGAACAATCGTTAATTTATGAGGCGAGTTTTCTTTGATACCGAAACTACAGGAACTTCCGTGAGAGATGGTCATAGAATAATAGAAATTGGTTGCATTGAAACGATAGACTTTGAAAAAACTGGAAGAACCTTTCATGCGCATCTTAATCCCGAAAGGGAGATAGATGAGGCGGCAACTAAAGTTCATGGAAAAACCTTAGAAATGCTAAAAAATGAAAGAAAGTTTTACGAAATAGCAGACGAATTCATTTCTTTTGTTGATGGTGCTGAGTTAATAGCTCATAATGCTGGGTTTGACATAAGTTTTGCAAATTATGAACTTTCCCTCGCTTCTAAGCCCGTGCTTAGAAATGAAATTACCGACAGTCTAATGATTGCAAGGAGATTTTTTCCTGGTCAACCTGCTTCTCTTGATGCTTTATGTAAAAGATTTGAGGTTGACAACTCTAGTAGAACGCTTCACGGAGCATTATTAGATGCGGACTTACTTTGTGATATGTTTCGTAAAATGATTGATTTTTTAGAAAACAAGAGCGGTTTTGCAGGCTCTTTTAGCTATAAAGTAAAAAAGCAGGAAATTGGTGCAATAAAAAGGCAGGCAAACTTTGCTTATCGTAAATTCCCCATACCTGTTAATGAAATGGAAAAACATATGGAATTTCTTAAAACTTTAGGTTTTTAATATGGATTTATTAGGTTTAAGAGTTGGAAATGGGGTTGACTTTCATAAATTCACCACTCAAGAAGGCGAATTTGAATTGCCAGTTGGGGGGGTTTATATTCCATTTAAACGTCAAATTTTAGCACACTCTGATGGAGATGTAGTATTGCATTCAATGTGTGATGCAATATTTGGGGTGCTTGCAAATGGAAATATGGGAGTTCACTTTTCTCCTTCAAATCCGAAATGGAAAAATGCAAAATCGCAAATATTTTTAGAGTATGCACTAGAGCTTTTAACAAACGCCAAAGGAAGGTTGATAAACATTGATACTACATTAATTTGTGAGGAGCCAAAAATCATGCCACACTCTTTAAAAATTCGTGAAAATATAGCAAAAATAACAAATATTAACATTACGCAAATTTCAATTAAAGCGGTGACGAGTGAGAAGATGGGCTTTTTAGGTAGAGGTGAAGGTATTGGAGCTATCACAACTTTACTTGCACATTTATCAAGCTTTTAGCAATTGCTTTTTTAGTCTCACGCCTTGTTTTTTCTTCTTCTGTTTCGTTAAATTCGTTTAAAATTTTTAACGCAAATCTTAAATTAAAAATAATATTCAAACTAAAAATGCAACAAAAAAAGACAACTAAACCTTCAATTACACTTTCCTCAAAAATTATTAATAGAAAAATACTAGACAAACCTAACAAAACAAAAAAGGGGTATTTTTTTGTCGGTTTTGCAAAGTCTGATTCAAAGAGATTGATGCTCATACCAAAACTAATTACATACTTATAATTGAATTATACAACTTTTTTGATGTAATGTAAAGAGAAATTACAATGTTAGTGTTAAAAAATAATTCATATCTACTTTGCTTGTAAATTTGAAGGTATCTAATAATGGATTGTAGGAAAAACCTCTTAAGTCCAGTTTAGAGAAAGACTTTAATGTATTGCAAACTTCTTGAGGGGAGATGAATTTACTTGAATCGTGTGTGCCTTTTGGAACTATTCTAATCACGTCCTCTGCTATAAATTTGACAAAAAATTTGGATAGAATGGTGCGATTAATTGTGGATATAATCAAAATTCCACTTTTGGTTATTTTGCTTTCAACCATCTTTAAAAACGCTTCTTGCTCTTCAACGTGCTCTAAAACGTCCATAAGTAGCACAACTTCAAAGCCTTCTTCTTGCAAGCTTTCAAGTGGAATGTTTAAAAATTTCCCATCTAAGCCCTCACCTTCTGCTTTTTCTTGAGCAACTTTGCAAAGCTCGGCACTTGGCTCAATTGCGGTTAAATTGGCACCTAGCCTTAAAAGTGGCATGCTTAAAATACCTCCTCCACAACCAATTTCAAGCACTTTTTTGCCTTTAATTGATGTTTGTTTGAGTATATACTCAAGCCTTAGTGGGTTCATTTTATGAAGCATTTTCACTTGATCACTCCTCTCATTCCACCAATTCTTAGCTATTTTGCTAAATTTTTCAATTTCTTTCAAATTAATAGTTGATTTCACTTGAATAAAAATATTTTATCTTTTATTAATATGTAAATTTTAAAATTTCAAATGGTTTTTTTATCCATCTTATGAAAACTTTTATATCTTATAATAACTACAAAAAAGTGTTTGATAAAGCAATAAATAAGCTTTTAGAGCAAATTGATTTTAGGGGGCAAAATTTAAAAATTCAGCTTGCAGGGGTTGAAAAAGGTGGGGTTGTGCCTCTCATTATGTTAAATTATTTTTTGCAATCAAAGTTTCCTAATCTTAAAATTAAGAGGAGATATTTAAACATTAGCTTCTATGATGAAAAATGTGTGGATTTAAGCACTATAAGAGAAATTGAGGATTTTTCTTGCGATTTAACGATTATAATTGACGACTTGCTTGACAAAGGCTTGACTTTTGACACTATATATTCAAATTTGAAGGCGAAAAATGTGGTATATATATTTCTCTACGACAAACAAAATTACTCTCCAGAATGCAAAAAAATTCTTGCAAAATTAAAAAAACAGAAGTCTGTGATTATCGGCAAAAGGGAGATGTCAGGTAATTGGTTATGTTTTTGGTACGATTTTCAAGAAATTTAAAATTATAAAAATTATTTGCTTTTTTAGATATTATAGTTTATAAAATTTTATCTTCTTGAAATAAATCGTTTTTAAAGTATGAAAAACCAAGTGATAAAGCCATTTGCAACGGCATTATGGTTAATTAACAACACAAAATTAACATTCGCACAAATTGCAAGATTTTGCGATATATCGGAAACAGAAATTCAAGCAATGGCAGATGGTTTTGAAAAATCGTCTCTTGAGCCTCACAACCCACTTAAGGTAGGTCAGCTAACAATTGAAGAAATTGCAAGATGTGAAGAAAGCCCTCTTAGTGATTTAAAGCTTTCTTACCTTCCAATATTTCCAGACACTGAAATTAAAGTATCCAAAAAGGTATATACCCCGATGTCTAAAAGAAAAGATAAGCTAAATGGAGCTTTGTTTTTAATTCAAAACTACCCCGAACTTCCAGAAATTGCGGTTGTAAAACTTACAGGTGTTTCTAAAAAAACAGCGGAAGCCTTGTTTAACAACACATATGCCAAAATTGAAGATATAATTCCTAGAGACCCAATCTCTCTCGGGCTTTGCACTCAAGTAAAATTAAACGATGAAATGGCAAAATACAAAAAAAGTGATAGGGATTGATGAAGCAGGTAGAGGTAGCCTTATTGGTGGAGTTTTTGTTTGTGCCTTGTATTTTGAAGGAAGCCTAGACTTTGATGTTAAGGATAGCAAAATGCTTTCCACTAAAAGACGTCTTGAAATATTTAATAAACTTAATTTGAGCAGTCAAGTAAAATTTGCTTTAGACGTTGCAACTCTTGAAGAAGTGGAGAGTTTAAATGTTTTAAATGCAACACTTCTTGCAATGGAAAGGGCATACAAAAAGCTTGGAATTAAAGCTCTTGTTAAAATTGATGGCAATAAAAAGCCAAAAAATCTTGATTTTGCAGAGTGTGTTATAGGGGGAGATAGGCTAATTCCTCAAATTTCTTCAGCCTCAATCATAGCAAAAGTAATGAGAGATAGAGAAATGTTAAAACTGGATACCCTCATTCCAAATTATAAAATCGCCAAAAATAAAGGTTATGGAACAAAGGAGCATTTTGAGGCAATAAACAAGTATGGCTTGAGTGATTTTCACAGAAAAAGTTGGAATATTTGATGTATAAAATTTTTAAATTATTTTTAAAAAATCCCTTGCAAAATAAATAATTAAGATTTATCTGCTATTACGTTTTTGAAAAATTATGAGATTTATACTGCCATTTATAGGCTTGCTTTTATTTACTTTTGTAAGTTTTGCTAAAAGTAAAGATGTAATTCGTGTTACGGGCTCGGCTTCTGTCTATCCAATAGTTTCTTATATTTATGAAAATTCAAATTTAGATATTAAAAAATCTTTCAAAAAAAATCCAATTATTGAATCAGTTGGAACGGGGGCAGGATTTGATGCCCTTTGTAAGCAAGTTTTTAGTTCAAACTCACCTGATGTTGTTAGTGCTTCTAGGCAAATTACTTCAAAGGAAATAGAAAACTGCAAGAATAATGGAATTGTAGATTTGCAAAAAATCACATTAGGGATTGATGGAATTGTAATAGGCTTTTTTCATTCTGACAAAACTTTTGCCAACGTGGGGCTTACAATTGAAGACTTACAAAGAGCTTTATCTAAGTATATCGTCATAAATGGGCAGGTAATGGAAAATAAAATCACAAACTGGAATGGAGTAAGGGACGGACTGCCAAAATCCAAAATTGTGATTTATGGGCCAAACTCAAATTCTGGAACTTTTGACTTTTTTAGAGAGGTTATCCAAAAAGAGTGTGCTTCAAACAAGCAAATTTCACATTACATTCAATCAATTGGAAAAAATGTTAAAGATGAATGTGGAATTTTAAGGAGAGATGTCTACTTTCAAATGCCAGACCAAGATACTGCAATTTCAAGAAAAGTTGAATTGCAAAAAGGGGCGATTGGTATTTTACGTTTTTCTTTCTTTGAAAATAGCGGGAAATTTAATGCAATTCCTATAAATGGTGTTGAGGTGAATGAGGGTGAAATTATTTCTGGAAAGTATAAACTCTCTCGCCATCTTTATCTCTACTATGACGCTTCTTATCTAAATAAAGTGGAAATGTTAAGAGAATTTTTAACACAAATTGCAAAATTTAGTTATCGTGATTTAATGGCTTATCAAAATGAATATAATAATACAGAAAGCTCAAGTGTTGTTTTGCAATATAAAAACAATAAGGCGGAGTGTATTCTTAATAGAAAAATAATAGGATTTGAATTTAATTGTGGAAAAAATGGTTAAAATTTTAATAAACGACGTTGAAAAAGAAGTTGAGAATGGTCTTACCGTGCTTCAAGCGTTAGAAAGAGAGGGGGTTCAAATTCCCAAATTTTGCTACCATGAAAGGCTTAAAGTAGCTGGAAATTGTCGTATGTGTCTTGTGGAAATTACCCCTGGTCCTCCAAAACCTCAAGCTTCTTGTGCGATTAATGTTGCGGAAGGTATGTCTATTAAAACAGAGACAGAAATGATAAAGAAGGCAAGGGAGGGAGTGATGGAATTTTTACTTGCAAACCACCCGCTAGATTGTCCAATATGCGACCAAGCAGGAGAATGCGACCTTCAGGATCAAGCGTTTATATATGGTAGAGATAGCTCAAGATTTACAGAAGGCAAGCGAGCAGTTGAGGAGAAGGCGATGGGACCTTTCGTGAAAACTCAAATGACGAGATGTATTCATTGCACTAGATGTGTAAGATTTATGGAGGATATTGCAGGAACAAGCGAGATTGGAGCGTTTAACAGAGGTAAGGAAACTGAAATTGCAACCTTTTTGAATTCTGGTATAAAGTCAGAACTTTCAGGAAATATTGTTGATTTATGCCCAGTTGGAGCCTTAACTTCAAAACCATATGCAATGCAATATCGGTCTTGGGAGCTTAAAAAAACAAATTCTATTGATGTATTTGATGGCCTTGGTGCAAGCGTTTCAATTCAATCTAAAAATGGTGAAGTGGTGAGAGTTCTTCCACTTATTAATGAGGAAATTAACGAAGAGTGGCTTTCTGATAAATCTCGTTTTGCAGTTGACGGACTTTTGAATCAAAGGCTGGATAGTTGTTATATTAAAAAAGATGACAAATTAATTAAAAGCTCCTTTAAAGAGGCGATGGATTTTGCTATTTCTAAGCTTAAAACTCTTGATCTTTCTCGTGAATTTTGTGCCATTACAGGAGACTTTACAGATGTGCAAACCACATTTACTCTTAAAAATCTTCTTTCCAAAGTTAATTCTCCTTTTGGTGAATGTAGGCAAAGGAACATTAATCTTGACATATCAACTAGGGAAAACTATATCTTCAACTCAAAAATTATGGGGATTGATGAGGCTGATGTAATTATAATTGTGAATTCAAATTTAAGGCAAGAAAGCCCTGTTTTGAATGCGAGAATTAGAAGAAACGTGCTTGAGCGTAAAATTCCAATTTACTTGATTGGTGAAAATGTTGATTTAACATATGAGACGAAATATCTCGGGGCGGAAAAATCTACTCTAAAAAGCAAGGAATTACAAGATATTCTTTGCAAATATCAAAAGCCTATGTTAATTGCTGGGCTTGAGGCTTTTGAGGGAGATGACGGAATTATAATTCATCAAGACTTAATTGAAATTACAAATAAATATCTTAAAAAAGATGACTGGAACGGGTTTAACGTGCTTCACACGAATTTAAGCCTTGTTTCTGGGTTTGACGCTAAATTAGTCTATGAAAATGGGGTGAATGGTATTTTACAAAAAATAAAATCAGGGGAGATAAAAGCTATTTATAGCCTAGGTTCTGATGAAATTGATACCGATGCTTTGCAAAATGCATTCGTTATATATCAAGGTTCTCATGGAGATAAAATTGCCCCTTTTGCAAGTGTTATTTTTCCTTCAACAGCTTACACGGAAAAGTTTGCAAGCTTTACAAACACTGAAGGTAGACGCCTTGAAACTTCAAAGGTTGTGCCTGAAATTGGGGAAGCGAAAGATGATATAGAAATTATCAAAATGCTTGCAAAAGGTTTAGGTTTTGAAACTGAGGTAAATCTTGAGACAAAATATATAGCCCCTAAAATTATTGGAAACAAGACTTCTGGTGTTTTTTCTATTCCAAAAAAAAGCTTCTACATGGCAGATTATATTTCTAGAAACTCAAAAAGTATGGCAAATGCAAAAAGGGAATTAGAAGATTGATATGCTACTTTTCGTGGGGCTTGGAAACAAGGGGGCGGAGTATGAAAAAACTCGTCATAATTCTGGATTCCTAGCGTTGGACTTACTTGCAAAACATCTTTTGGCTCCTAAAAATGAAGTTTTAAAATTTAGCTCTTCCGTTTTTAGTATTGATTTTAAAGGTGAAAAAATTGTTTGCATTAAACCACAAACTTATATGAACCTTTCTGGTAAGGCTGTGCTTGAAGCGATGCGTTTTTATAAAATACCTATCTCGAATGTTTTTGTTTTTCATGATGATATAGACTTAGAATGCGGTAGACTTAAATTTAAAACTGGAGGAAGTTCGGGGGGGCATAACGGACTTAAATCAATTGATGAGATGGTAGGTGGGGAGTATGCAAGAATTAGAATTGGCATAGGGAGACCTCAATTTAAAAATGATGTTTCTAATTTTGTCTTATCTAACTTTAAGCCTGAAGAATGGAGTTTGATTGAAGAGCGCTTGGAAAGGCTTTTTGCAGATTTACCAAGCTTAATTAGCAAGAAATTTTGAGCTTGCATTAAAAAATAATCTTTTTTAAGGTTGTATTTTTCAACCTTAACTTTTTGGTGTATGATGATTTGTTGGCTTACTTCTGCGGTTTTAAAAAATTTGTATAAAGTCTTCATAATATGTGTCATCATTTTTTTAGGTATCCTTAAATTTTTAAGGAAAATTTTTAGAGAGTATTATATAAATGTGAAATATGGAAGCAAAAAGTGAAGAATTTTGAAAGAAATATTTTTTAAGACTTTAATTTATCTTATTTAAACCCTCACCCTAGCCCGCTCTCTAAGGGGGAAGGTTGTGGAAGTGTGTATATTTATAAAGCTTTCATCAAAGGTGGAGTAGGTTTATAATATCTTTATAAGCTTCGTTTTAAAATAGCTAAGTTATCTATATTAAATCTCTCTTAGGTATAAAAATAAATCAGTATTTGCAAACCTACACTTACTTCTAAACAATTATATCTATAAGACCAAATTTTGCCTAACTTGATTACAAAAAATTTGACTTTAAAAAAATGAATGTTTGTCTTTTTCATCTAATTCATTTAAAACCCATACTTTTGAATCAAAAAATTTCTCCTGCCCTGCTTCGCAAGATATATTCTCTAATGCAGTGGGAATTTGCCAAACATAACGGCAACTTTCAGCTTCTTGATCTCCTTGCCTAATTGTGAATTCTTCTCTATTCTTGCTGAATATATTTTTAATTTCTTCAACCCAAGTTTGATTTGAAAATCCGCTGTATTTAGTAAGCCCTACCTGCTCTTGAAAATCAAAATCGGTTTTTTTGTTATCTAAAAAATGAATTTTCATATTCGCAAAACCTTTACAATTTTCGTGATTTGGTTTTTTGATTAGCTTTTTTGCAATTTCTCTACAAATCTGTTTTTTATGCAAAGAGTTTGGAGATATAAAGTGTGTATCTTCCTTAAAATTTGCTTGATAATATTGAGAATTATGATTGTAATCCTCCATTATCTTTTCAAGACAGTCATTACTTGAATTTTGAGAATTTAAGTGCTTTGCTTTTTGACATCTATCTTTCTCCCCTTTGTAGTCAAGCCAAAATAAAAATATATTTGCCGATTTTGACTTATTATAGGATTGAATTAGATAGTCTTTGAGTGTTTTGCTAAATTTTGGAGATTCGTTCCCATATAAAAAAACTCCAAAAGAAAGTTTTAGTAGATGGTAATTTAGAGTTACCTTTTGTGGTTTTGTTTGAGGTATACTGCAAGTATAGATATCGCTTTTTTGATTAATTATATAACCAAAATGACTTAATTCTTTTTTTCCATCATATCTATAAAATTTAGTATTTTTCAAAACGCCAAATTCATCAAATGATTTATCAATCATGAATGGTTTTTTTGGATTTTCAATAAATTTTAATATACCTTCAAAGCCTTCATCAATGCTATATGCGGACTGAACTGCAATTTCGTTTATTCCATATGAATATATATTTTTTTCGTCAATTGGTTGATATACTGAGGCTTTTTTAATATTTTCTTCCTTTTTGATTGCAATTTTTCCTAATAAAACGAGTATTTTACCTGCGTCTGCAATGCAGCCATTAAAGCAAGAAAATGTGTTGTGAGACCAAGAAGCTAAGCCATTACTATCTTGAATACATTTTGGAACGCCCTTAGAATTGCCCCCATTTTTGAAATATTCTCCTTCTTGAATTGCATCTCCCTGACATTTAAATGGGGCAAAGGAGTTAATTTTTGTTTCTGCTCTTTTTAGCTTTTCTTCCTGTATTTTACCTGTAATTTTGATATTGGAATTTTGGCAATTATAGGCTTGATTTTTGATGCAAAATGGAGTTTTTTTTCCTATAGAAAAATTATCTCCGTCTAGGCAAATTGTTTGGTAACTTTGCTTACCAGTTGAGCTCATCACAAAGCCATCTGGGCAGGAGATTTTAATTGTAGATCCAATTTCTGTGTAGAGGTGCCTTGTTTTTGCTTTATCAATCTTGTTTTTATCTGATAAATTCCCCATAATCTCCCCTTTTGAGTTTAAAAGCTCTACTTTAACGCCGTTATTTTGAGTTAAATCTATAATTGTGTGAACATTACAACGCTTAGTGCAAGCCCGCATTCCCTTCCATGCTCCTGTTCCATTTTTATCGCAATAAATTTTAAAGCTTTCCACTATTTTATCACCTAATTTAGATGAAGCAACGCCGTCTGTAGCTGTGTATCTTGGGTTACATTTTATCCTTACCTTCTCTGCTGGCTCTAGGAAGGGGTGTGACTTTTCCACTAAACTTCCGTTAGGTATTGTAATGTTTGATGTGTGGCATTTGAAAATTGGCTTAAATTCCTGCTTGATATCTGAAACTGGAGGGCTTGAGGGAAAGTTTATTTTATTCTTTTTTTTGCATCTAAAAACTTCATTTTCCCCTTCTTTATCACAATGATATATAAAATAATTTACTCCATCTTCAACTTCGTATCCTTCTTTGCAAACAACTTTTATTTTGGAATTTGGTGGAGCAAGTTTAAGGGGAGAGATATTTTTGTTTGGGAGAATTTTCGTTTTTGACAAACTTACATTTATCCCTTTTGCAGACAAAAAAGACAAATCGCAAGCTTTTACACATCCTTTAGCACTTAATAAAAATTTTTGTTGACCAGTGCAAGTAGCGGTGATTTTAAATACTATAGAGTTATTTTTGATGGCAACATATGGTCTTTTGCAGTAAAGATGATACCTTTCTCCTTCATTTATGCTATAAAAAGGATATTCAAGCACATTACCTAAGTTTAACTCCCTAAGGTTTTCCGCTGTGCAGAAGCCTCTTGCAAGTGTAGTTTTTAGTAAAAATATTATTGTCAAACAAAATATAAATTTCATATCAATATAAAGCAAATTTTAATTAAAATTGCAATAAATCAAATTTTTAAGTTGTTTTTAGAGCTTTTTTTGAAGCGGTTTTATTCTACTTTAAAAGTTTATATTTTGCAAGAAAAGTTTTAAAAAATTTTTGAGATAATTGTCTTGTAATTTAAAATTAAATTTTGGGCGTTTTTTGCATCTTTTTGAGAGGGAAATAAGGCAAAACAGCTAGAACCAGAGCCTGAAACATCTGCCTTCATAACATTTGGCAAGGTTTTTAGCTTGCTTACTATATCTGACAATTCAGGGTTGATTTCAATTGCAATAACTCCTAGAGGGTTTTTAGAAAAAAGTACATCATCAAAAGTTTTAAAACTACTATTATGATTTAAATGATGTGGCTTTACAAGGCTAAAAGCTTGTTTTGTTTCTATTTTAAAACTAGGGAGAATTACAAGTGCAAATAGATTTTGTGGCATTTTAAAAGGTATATCTTGCAACACTTCCCCATAATGAGTGCAAATTTTTGGAAGATTATTATAAAAAAATGCAACATCTGCCCCAATTTGAATTGCAAAATTAGAAAAAGCCTTCTGGCTTAGAAATATAGAATTTGCACTTAGTAAAAATTTAAGAAAAGCTCCTGCGTTAGAACTCCCCCCACCTAGCCCTCCTCCCGTTTTTATGTTTTTTGTTATACTGACATTAAAATTCGTGTTTCCACCAAATTCTTTTTTAAATAAATCAGCTACTTTTGATAGTATATTCTCACCTTCAAATTGATATTCTCCGCAAGAGGAGATTTGGAAAGATTTTGAAGGAATGATTTCAATTTCATCATAATAGTCTTCCAAAATGCACATTACTGTGTTTAAAGTGTGGAATTCACTCTCCCTTCCTACTATTTCAAGTGATAGATTAATTTTTGCATTACTTTTCATAACCTGCTAATTAAGGGTTCATCGTTAGTAAATTTAGATATATAAGTATTCTTATTCCTAGGTAATAAATCATTAATATTCTTTGTTACGAGTTCTAATTTGGGGTTTTTACAGAAAGCTTCTAGTTCATAATGAATATTTGCCTCACAATCTACAGCTAAGTATTTACCTTTGTTTTGCGATTGTATTACTTTGTAATAAGTGCCTTTTTCATCTTTTATTATTATAGGATTTAATTTTACTCCTGCCTTGTGAGCTATTGTTGAAAGTTCGTCTACAACAGCGTTAATACGTTTAGACTCATCATTATCATTGATTGAAGTTAATCGTTTCGTATTTTCTTCGCATTTAAGGTTTTTAGTATTCAAACTCGACTCTCTTGTCACATTACCAGATGTACTATTTATATCACCGTAGGATGTAGATTGTTGAGATTTGTTTATGCTATTAGATTTTGTATTTGAGGTTTGTTTACGATCTTTCCCTAAGCTTTCAGTCGGTACATTATCTGTATTAATTGATTTAAAAGATTTTACAGCATTGTCTATAACTCCGATTAGTTTGCAAAAACCAAAAATTGCTAATGGAATACCAGCCGCAATCCCTATTGGACCTGTAAAAACTGTAATAACACCTGTTAACGAGAGCACTCCAACTGCAAGTGAAGCGACGGATAAAATAGGAAGAACAAAGAAGTTAAAAAACTTTTCTATTCTTGGATATTTTTCTAAAGATAAAGATGGTGAAGGGCCAATTCCTACAGTTGCAAATATAAATTTTAAAAACTTAGCTACTCTTGGAGAGTTTTTAAGGAGAGTTTTTTCTAAACCAGTGGAAATAAGGGCACCAGGAACTTGAACTATTTTAGAAGCTAAGGAAGGGATTTCGGTTAAAGTTCTACCGATAGATCTTTGTGCCCTTTTCAACTTTCCAGTTTGTGAATCTTGAACTGCACCAAAGGCCTTATTGCTTTCACCTTTCATAATTTTATCTCTAAAAGATGAGCCGTTTAATAAAGAACTTAAGTTTTTGTTTATCTCGCTAAGCGCTTCATCATCATATTCCTCAATTTGGTGAAATGATTTAAGCTTATTTTGTAATGCTTGAGATAAAAGTTTATTTTCTGACGCAACTTCTGCTAAGGATAAAATTTTTTTGAGTGGTGCATTTGCTTGGGTTTTACCAAAAAAGTAACGCCCTATTTTATGCCACCATCTGTTTTGGTCTTCTAAAGTATCACCTTCTTCAGGGGTAGAAACTTTCTTTTGTTCAACCCATTCACCATTTTTTGCAGTATAAACTGCCGCTTTATCTTGACCATCAAGGATAAGTCTTAAAGACAGGCCGTCTAATCTTGGGTCTGTTGCATTTAAAAGGTATTTAAAATCTGAGTTATAGTCAACTAAACCAGCCTGACTTTTTATAATATAATCAACATCTTGTGGAGCTAATATTGAATATAATTTATATTTATCATTTTTCTTATCTTTCTTTATATAAGCGTACCGTGAGCCAATGAATGTAATAATATGCTTTTTATCTTTTTCGTCTAACGTAGGCAATTCAGATGATGTAGATGATATAGATGATGAATTACTTGTAACAGACGATTTTATACTTAAATTACTATTTGACGTACTATTTGGCATATCGTATAAATATAATAAACAAAGTTATCGTAATGCATTTTTAAAAGATATGCAAGAAAAATTTTAATAGTGATTAAAATAATGTAAATTTAAAATAATTTTTTCTCGCTTGTTTTCTCGCTTGAATATATTTTGACTCAAATTTGTAAATCATTCTAAATGTTTAAATTAAAATGTCAATACTGCCTTTTGTTTTGCAAGCCTTAATTTTAAAAGATTGCTCCAAAAATTT
>JBILVD010000011.1:0-21558 GCA_044370655.1 Candidatus Deianiraeaceae bacterium
TGCCCCACCTTTTTTTAGCAAACCATTCTCTGCAAGTCTTTTCTTCTGCAAAATGTTTTTGAAACTCAATTAAATTCATACTCTTATAATTTCTTATAAGGTAGATTAAATATATTAACGCTAAAATTTTAATTTTTAAGTTGATTTTTTATTTTTTTTATTTATTAAATAAAAAATTAGGTCAAATAAAATGAATTTACAAGAAAAAACAACACTAAAAATATTTTCTTTTTTGTGCTTTACTTCAACTTTGAAAGGTAAATTCAAACTTAATAATGTTACGCCTTCTAACGAAGCTTTGCATTTTATTAATATTTTGCAATCTCTTGGATTTGAGGTATATTTTTATTCAAATTCTATAGAGGTTAACTCGCTAGGTGCCTTACACTTTTTTGAACCACAAGCGGAGATTGATGTTAAAGGTAGCTACCTAACCACTTTTGCACTTTGCGGGCTTTTGGCACCTTACGACTACACGGTTTTTTTAATCGATAGCACAAAAAAACTAGATAAATTCAGCTTTTCTCCCCTTATACTAGGGCTTTGGGAGGTGGGGGTTCGCTTTACATACTCTCGCAATTTTTGCCTTCCACTTAGCATTAAAGGAACAAGCAACTTCCTACCAATGACGCACTCTATTTTAAGCAGTAATCACGCTCTTGAACTTGCTTTTTTGAGTATGGGATTGCAAGGCATAGGTAAAACACATTTAATATCAAAAAATGATTACGGATTTGGAGATATTTTAACCATTTTAAATGCAAATTGTAAGATAAAAAAACTGGAAGATGAAGCTTTGGACATTGAAGTCTCCCTTCTTCCTCAAAATATAAATAAAAAGATAGAAATAACTTTATGACACACAATGCAGTTTTAATACTTGATAACGGGGAAGTTTTGAGAGGTTTTATGCCCTTTGAAGGAAAAGCTTTTGGGGAAATTTGCTTTAACACAGGTATGACGGGCTATCAGGAGGTAATAACAGACCCTTCCTATACAGGTCAAATAGTTACTTTTACCTTCCCTTATATAGGAAATACAGGTTTTAACTCCGAAGATAATGAAAACGGAATTAAGCCTTGTGCAAAAGGTGTAATAGTGAGAAACGAAATTATGCCAGACTCTAACTTTAGAAGTGAGGGAAGTTTTATCTACTTTGCTAAATCTCGTGGTATTCCTATACTTTATGGAGTTGATACGAGGTATATAACCTCCAAAATACGCTCTAGAAAATTTGCAAATTGTGTTATTTCTTCCATAAAAGATGAGAGTGATATGGAAAAGCTAAAATTAGAGCTTGCAAGCGTGCCTAAAATGGAAGGGCTTGACTTAACATCGCAGGCTTCCACAAAAGAGGCTTACATCTACAACGAGGGCAATTCTAGTAAAAGCGTTGTAGTGCTTGATTACGGAGTTAAGGAGAATATATTGAGAATTTTTGCAGAATACGGTTTAAAAGTAGTCGTTTTACCTTATAACGCTAGCTTTGAAGAGGTTTTAAAATATAACCCAAGTGGAGTGTTTCTCTCTAACGGACCAGGCGACCCAAGAGAGACGATAAAGCACACAGGAGAGACGGTGTTGGCGGTTGCAAAAGCTAAAATCCCTATTTTTGGAATTTGCTTAGGGCATCAAATTTTAAGCGGTCTTTTTGGAGGAAAGTTGATAAAACTACCTCAAGGGCACAGAGGAGTTAATCAGCCTGTTATTTTTTACGAGACAGGAAAAATAGAAATCACTCCTCAAAATCATGGTTTTGCATGCTCGGAGGAAGGCTTACCAGAGCATATAATCATTACTCATCGCTCTCTTTTTGATGGAGTGATTGAAGGGATTAAGATAGAAGAAGGAACGGAATTTAACGGATTTGAAGTAGGTAAAATATTTGCAGTGCAATACCACCCAGAGGGCAGTGGCGGGCCTCACGATAGTAGGTATTTATTTGATAAATTTATTTCAATGTTATGAGTATTTACACATTTGAGCTAGTTTTTATTTTAGCTTGCTTTATTATTGACTGCTTCATGTTTTTTAAGTTAAAGCGGCTCTCATTTAAAGGAGCGGTTCTAAACTTCTTTTTTTGGCTTGCGATTGCTCTCATTTTTGCGGGAATAATTTTCTTTGGATTTAACAAAATAACAGCAAAGGAGTTTTTAGCTGGTTATTTTTTAGAAAGAACTTTAAGCCTAGATAATATATTTGTTTTTTACGTTATTTTTAGCTTCTTTAAAATAAATGAGGAAGGCAAAGAAAGAGTGCTTTTTTGGGGTATAGTTCTTGCAATTATTTTAAGAGCTATATTTATTTTCGTTGGGGCGGTTCTTATTGAAAAATTTAGCTTTTTAATGTATATATTTGCTCTTTTCCTAATTTTTACTGGCTTAAAGCTTATTTTAGCAAAAGAAAGTGAGGATAAAGACTTCAACAACAATAGGATTGTAAAATTTTTGAAAAAAATTCTTCCAACAACAGATAAATTTCAAGATGATGACTTCACGATGAGAATAAATGGAAAATTATTTTTTACCCCAATCTTCATAACTATGCTTTTGGTTGGATTTACGGACATCGTCTTTGCTTTAGACTCAATTCCAGCAATTTTTGGAATAACGAAGGACCCATTCGTTGTTGCAACTGCAAACTTCTTTTCTTTGATGGGTTTGCGAGCAATTTTCTACTTAATATCTCACATTATGAAGCATTTTTATTATATAAAATACGCTCTTTCTGCAATTTTGATATTTATTGGAATTAAGATGATGTTAGCAGGCTTTTACCACATTCCAATAACTTACTCCTTGGCGTTTATAGTTGGTAGCATCGGGCTTTCCATCATTGCTTCCATCTTATTTAAAAAGAATGCAAACAACATTTGAATTTTCCTCAAAAAACTTAATTAATACAACAATTTTTAGCTTTGTAGAGGGAGGTTATTTCAACTTTTTTATATCATTTGCTAGGTCTCACAACACATTTCTTCGTTTAGTTTTAAAAGAAGAAAATTTTGAGCAGGTTCATGCAGGTTTGAAGAATTCAGGTCTTGTTTATCTTGAGAGTAAAACTCTAAAGGCAAACTACCTAGAAATAACAGAAGATGTAATTTTTTTAGATATACCTTCCTTTTTGAGAGGCGAGCTAGAAATTGAGCTACTTTTTTTAGATATATTAAGAAGCTTGGCAGGTAGGGATAAAACTTTTATAGGTCTTATGCCTGAGAATTTTATTCCAAATTTTGCCCTTCCTGATGTTGCCTCTCGCTTTAAGGCTTCTCTCCCGATTAACTTTGAAAGCGATACAAATTTTAACTTCTTCAAAATTGCAATGGATTTTCTAAAGCAAAATGGAATTTTAACTCAAGAAGAAGTCTTGGAATTTATGCTTAAAAACGTAGAAAGAGACATCGCCTCATTCTCTATCTTTATAGAAGAGTTAAAAAAATTCGTCGAAACTCATAAAATTAAAGTTAAGCGTTCTCATTTTAAGGAAATTTTTGAAAATTATGAAAAAGCAAGAAATAAAAAAGATTTTTGAAATACTAAATTCTCAAAATCCTAACGCTAAAATTGAGCTAACTCATCACAACGCATTTACTTTGCTTATTGCTGTTGTTCTTTCCGCTCAAGCAACGGATAAGCAGGTAAATAAAATAACCCCTACGATTTTTGAGGAAGTTCAAAACCCCGCACAACTGCTAAAAAAAGGAGAGGAGTGGCTATTTGAAAAGGTAAAAAGCATAAATTACAACAGAAGTAAGGCGAGAAATTTAATTAAGGCATCTTTTCAACTTGAAGAAAATTTTGGAGGAGTTGTTCCATCAAACTTGGAAGACTTGCAAACGCTTGCAGGAGTTGGAAGAAAAAGTGCAAATGTCATACTAAACTCCATCTTTAAAAAACCTACAATGCCAGTTGATACTCATATTTTTAGGATATCAAATCGCATATTTCTTTTAAATGCAAAAAATGTTTTAGAGACGGAGCAAAAACTACTTGCAATTGTGCCTCAAGAGTTTGGTCTTGTTGCCCATCATTTACTTGTTTTGCATGGAAGATATGTCTGCAAGGCTCTAAAACCAGATTGCAAAAACTGCAAAATTAAAAATTTATGCAAATTTACCGAAAAAAAACTATAAAGCCTATTCGTTAACTCAAAAATATGAAAGCTATATTCTCCAACTTAAAAATATTGAAAGTTCTATTCGCCCACTTAAAAAGATGGTTGTTGGTTTTAAAACCAAAAATGAAAATATCACTAATGCTCGCTTTCATCTCTCTTGTATTCGCTTTTTTAGGCAAAACAACAATTTTTGCTTTTACAAGCTTGATGATTTCCCTTATTTTTATTATATTTTTATCTCAAAGCCTTAGTAAAGAAGAAGAAGCAAGTTTTAGAATTGCAATATATCAAAACTCCGCCTCTATGTTTTTGTATCTACTTTCCTTTTGTCTCATATGCCTTGCTTTACTATCCCTTAACTTGATAGTGCTTCTCTTCACAAGCCCAAAATTTGCCATAATTCAGTTTATTTCTATTTTTACCTTACCATTATTTTTAGGAAAAGGAGGGAGTTTAAAGTAAAGAATATTGATTATTTTTGACTAGCTTGATGCTGTTATAATCGCCCTCATCTTCAAAGCAATACTCCCAAAGGCAAAACTCCTCTCCTCGTTTTTCAAAAAACACAAGGCTGATTTTTTTGCTAGTGTAGGCCTTCCACTGCTTAAATGGGTAAAAAAGTTGCCTTATTATAACATTTTTTGTATTGGTATTTTTTGCTTCAATCAAAACAAGCCTCTCCTTGCCTTCATATCCCGCATCAACCTCTGTCTGCACTCCCTCAACCTCTATTTTATGACTAGAGGCGAAAAACGAAAATTTAGGGGTGTATTTTCTGCCTCTTATCGTAAGCACTAGGCTCGCATCTTCCACGAAAGTTCTGATAATGCTTGAAGCGTAGGCAAAATCTAGATGTTGCATTTCTGAGTTCCCAATTAAAAAAGTTTCTAAGTTGAAGTCCAGTTTAGAAGTGTAGGTAAATCTTTTTGATGTCAATTCAGGAATATTAATATAGCCTTTTCCCCTTTTATAATTGCATACTTTCCATTTTTCACAGGCAAAATAAAAATTCCTAGTCCCTACTATCTTGTTTGCATAAAATTCTTGGCTCTCTTTTGCCCGTTTCCTTAAAGATTTTAGTTGCCTCTTTTATATCATCTGCTGTGATAAAAAATGGTTTTTCATCAAAATTATTTTGATATATATTTAGTTTTTCAAAAATCAAGTCCCATGGGTCTGTTTGCATAATTACTATAATTAGAAATTAAAAGTTCTTCCACCTTGCCCCTTTTGGAGCCAACGCTGTTAATAGCCCTAGAAGCCTTAATTTTGTTGATATAAAAGCCCTCGTAAAGCTCCTCAAAAAAACTCCCTTCAGGGCTTGAGTTGGAAAGTAATATGAAATGCTCCCTCGCCAAAGTTTTAATGAAATTTGCAAGCCTTTCTTGCTCTTTATCCGTAAATTCCTTGCCAGAATAAGAGTTAAAACTTGAAGTTTTGCTAATTGGCTTGTAGGGAGGGTCTAGATATATAAAAGGGTTTGGAAGGGGCTTAATTTCCGCAAAATCACAAGCCTTAAGCTATGCAATTTGCAATGCTTTATGACAGGAGAGGATGGTCTCCCTATCATAAAAGCTAGGTTTTTTATAAAACCCAAACGGTGTGTTGAACTCTCCCTTTGAGTTTAAGCGAAAAAGCCCATTAAAGCAGGTTTTATTTAGAAAGATAAACATCGCACTTGCCTCAAAAACATCGTTGTAAGACTTTAAATTAAAAGCCCTCCTGATGTCATAAAAATATACCTCTTGTTCCCTTGCTAAAAAGTATTTACTAGATATTTCATCTATTTTTTCCATCAATTTTAAAGGCTCTTCCTTAACGCAGGCGTAAGAATTAATTAAGTCGCTTGAAATATCGAATAAAACTGCTTTTTCAATGCTTTTTTCACCTGCAAGATAAAAAAACATCGCCCCTCCGCCCAAAAATGGCTCGGCATAATTTTTAACCTCACAAGATGGAAGGTATGGAGCAAATTGCAGGCAAAACTCCAAACTTTCCTCCAACCCACTTCAAAAATGGTTTCATTATTTAGCAAAGTGCCTCTTTGCCATTTTATAAAGAAGATGAACTCCCCAGCCTGTTCCACCTTTTGCAACTTTAGGGTCCGCCCCTCCTTTGCCATCAAAAGCAACACCTGCAATATCTAAGTGAGCCCATTTTGCCTCCCACCCTTTTTCAAAATTCACGAAGCGTTTTAGGAACTGCCCAGCGGTAATCGTGCCTGCCCCCCTTGCGGAACCTATATTTTTTACGTCTGCAATTGTGGAGTTTATCATGTCATCATACTCCTTTCTAAACGGAAGCCTCCAAGCAAGTTCACCTGTCTCCTCCCCTGCTTCCTCAATTTTGCTTGCAATTTCAAGGTTGTTATACATTAGTCCCGCATAAACATCAGCAAGTGCAATAGTAACCGCACCTGTAAGAGTTGCAAGATTTACCATATTTTTAGGAGCGTAATTTTTTTGAGTGTAGTATAAAACATCTGCCAAAACTAGCCTTCCTTCCGCATCTGTATTCAAAACCTCAATAGTTTGCCCGCTCATACTTCTAAGCACGTCCCCTGGTTTGTAAGCCGTGCCTGAAACTAAATTCTCCACAAGCCCAACGCTTGCAATTACATTTGCTTTCAAGCCCATTTTTGCAATAAGACGAATGGTAGAAAAGGCAACCGCAGAGCCTGCCATATCGCACTTCATATCCTCCATTCCGCCTGCTGGTTTAAGGGAATATCCCCCCGAATCAAAGCATACACCTTTACCTACAATTGCAAAGTCAACTTCTTTTGATGAAGGATTGCCGTAGTATTCCATAACAACCGTTCTAGGGCGGTTAACACTTGCATGCCCCACTGCTAAAAGAGAGTGCATTCCTAATTTTTGCATCTCCTCTTCTTCAATTACCTTCACCTTCACGTTTAAGCCATCAAAACCGTGAGATATCATCTTGCTAAAGGTTGCTGGGTTCAAGTCTCCTGCGGGAGAATTCACTAAGTCTCTCACTAGTGCGTTGTGGCTTGCAATTTCCTTCATTTCTTCTAGCTTGCGTGTTAGAGTTTTTGACGTATTTGCAAAAATAACGGATTTTAGTTTAGAAGACTTTCCTTCCTTTTTAACCTGAAAATATTTATCAAAACGATAGTTTCGAAGAGTTAAACCATAGTAAATTTGTGCTAGATCTTCTTCATTTAAAGTGCTTTCTATGACTGCTTTTTCAAACCTATTGGAGATTATATTAGAAGCTTTTGCACCTAATTCCTGTATAGCTCTTACATCTACCTCTTTTGGTAAAATAAAAATAGATGCTCTTTTAAAGTGTTTTGATGTTAAATAAGAACAAAGATTAGACCCTTCCTTGCCTTCAAACCCTGCAACTTCCATCATCTGCAAAAAGTTTGAACCGTATTTTTCGTCTAATTTAGATGTAAAAGTCTTGTAATTAGAAGAGTCGGTAAAAATTAATAACGTATCTACGCTTGCAAGCTCTTCTTGGCTAAAAGACAAAATATATTTAGTTGCCTCTTCAAAGAAGTTTTTAAATTCTAATGAGCCTTCTTTCAAGGGGCTTTTAAGAGGAGTTAAGGACCAGTTCATAAAATCTTTTATTAGTTTTGCTTGAAACATAAACTATCAATCTTTTTTTATCAAGTATTTTTCCAAAATATTTTAGCTCGTTTTTTGATTTTAATGTTAAAAATGAAAGACCTATTTAAACGAGTATAAAAATGGTTTTTTTGTTAAGCAGGTGGTTTTTGAAATTTTAAGTCATAAAATAAGCTAATATGAAACCTTGCATTAAATATTTTATTAGGTTGTATTTTTCAACCTTAACTTTTTGGTGTATGATGATTTGTTGGCTTACTTCTGCGGTTTTAAAAAATTTGTATAAAGTCTTCATAATATGTGTCATCATTTTTTTAGGTCTCCTTAATTTTTTAAGGAAAATTTTTATAGTTTAGTATATAAATGTGAGGTATGGAAGCGAAAAGTGGAGAATTTTGAAAGAAATATTTTAAGATAGTGATTTTAAGCGGTTGTTTAAAGTGTTTATTTTTAGATGAGGGAGATTTGTTTGTCTTGTATTAAGTTTAAATTAAATAAGTTTTTTGCTAGAAAGAAAGGAGGGGACTTTAGCTAAAATTTTGCATCTTCCAACATTTTAAACATTTCTTTAGAAGATTGACAAAGTATTACATCTTGCTTTGAAAACAGATTAAATTCATAATTTGGCATTAAATTCGGGCAATGCTTTAAAATTAAGTCTGGATGCCACTTGGCATAACCTGCATCAGCCCCTGCAATGGAGAGCCCCTGCTTCACAATTCCCGTGCAAATATCCCAATTTCCATTAAACAACCTGAAGCGACTTTTGATTGAATAGTTTTGCAATTCTGGCTTCATTCCTTGAACCTCTCCGTCTTTTCCTAAATTAATAAAGTCGTATTTAGAGAGCATTGTCCATGTTATCTCACTTTCCGGAGTGCTTGCAAGTGGGTGATTTTTATTCATTCCTATTGTAAAAGTGCATTTATAAAAACTCTTCATAGTGATATTTTTATTATAAAAGCTTGAAGTTAAAGGGTAAATTGCAAAATCAACATTCTCCGCATTTAAAGCTTCAATTCCATCGTCAAATTTATAATTATATAAATCAAACTCTATATTTGGGTTTTTTTCTATCATTTTTTCATAAAATGGCGGTAAAATATGAGAAAGTATATAAGAATGACCTGCAATTCTCACTTTATTTTCGCAGTCTTCAAATAATAAATCTTTTGCATTTGTAAATAAATTGTCAATTTCTTCTATAAAACGCTTACTCATTTTGTAAAATTTAAGTGCCTCTTTTGTTGGTATCAATTTTTGATTTTCTCTTTTAAAGAGCTTAACTTCTAGGTCTCTCTCTAAGCTTGAAATTTGAAGACTAATGCTAGATTGTGCAATGTTTAATTTTAAAGAAGCCTTAATCATACTTCCCTCTTCCATAACGGAGCAAAAACCTCTAAGGAGCTGAAGTTTATTTTTTTTATACCAATATTGCATATCTCAAATTTAATTAAACCCGTCATAAATAATATTATCACATTTTTAAAAGCATTGCAAGAGAAAAATTGAAAAATACAATTAAAAAGAGAAAACTGACTTTTTCATAAAGATACATTCTAAAAAAACTACCATCTAAACTATCAAACCATAAAAACTGCTTACATAAAATTTTAAATATTAATACAAAAAATAACAAAAAATTATTTAGGTATGGAAACAAAAATTAACGAAACTAACGAAACAAGAACTCTAGTAGAAAAAGATGAAATTATTAAATTTTGCAAAAATCACGAAATTAAAATAATGATGAATTTTATCAACATTGATGGCTCTTTTATCGCTAAAGGAGATGTTGACCTTTCTGGTCAAAACTTACAAAGTATGCCAGTTAAAATTGTTGGTTGTTTGGGGGATTTTAATATTTCAAATAATAAATTCAAAAATTTGAAAGGCATGCCTACGTTTGTGGAGGGAGAGTTTAATTGCAACAATAACGAGCTTACTTCCCTTGAAGGCTCCCCAAGATATGTTTTGAAAGACTACGACATAAGAGCCAATGCAACTCAATTTACTCCAGAAATGGTGCAAAAATTTTCCTTTGTTTATAATGAAATTTTTACAGACTATGAAGCGAGATTGATGCAAATTCATCAATTTTTTACAACAAAGGAGGAAGTAGATGAGTTTTGTAAGGAAAATGATGTTAAAAACTACAAAATTAATGAAGATTTAACACTTGATGTAAATGGAAATGTGAATTTAAGTGATAAGAATTTATCAGTATTACCATTTAAGTTTAGAGACGTGAGAGGGTGTTTTGACTGCTCGCACAATAATTTATTTTCTTTAATTAACGCCCCTAGAAGTGTGGGAGGAGATTTTATCTGCTCTTTTAACAAGTTGAAAGACATTATTTTTGCACCTCAAACAATTGGTGGAAGTTTTATCTGCTCTTTTAATTCAATAGAAAAATTTGATTTTTTGCTTCCAAGCATTGCAAAAAACCTTGACTTTTCAAATAATGAACTTTCTTCTCTTTTAAATTCTCCTAGTGTGATTAATGGAAGCTTTGCTTGCTCTAACAACAAATTGAGAGACTTAAACTATTCTCCAAAAATAATAAGAGGCAATTTTATTTGCAATAATAATCGCTTTTTAAAATCAATATGCGAATCGCCTTCATATGTTGAGGGGGATTATCACTTATACAAAAATGGAAGGAAGTTCTCGGTTCATGAAATAAGAGACTTATCCGCCGTTTGGGGAAGGGTTTTTACAGATGTAGATGAGGGATTAGTTTTTTAATACATCATTTTCGGGGGTTTGAGCTTCTAAATTTTGTGAGGTTTGAGCTTCTACTAATTTTAGCTCAATTATGTTTTTTAAACGCTCAATATAAGGGTTTATTTTGCCAGTATCTTCAAGGTAAAAGTCGCTTATTTTAAAAATTAATTCATCTATTTTTTTATTTTCTTTTAAAAAGTCGCTTAAATTTTTTAGCTTTTTAAAAGATAGGCTTTTTAGGGCGTTTGCAATTTCATTTGCATCATCTTTAGAAAGTGCAAGTTGAAGTTGGTTTTGGTTAGATTTTAAAACGTTTAATATTTTTAACACTTCTTCATCTTTAGTTTTTTCAAGAATTACATCGTAAAAAAAAGAGTGTTCAAGAGGGTATTGTTTTAAATTTTCAATTGCAATAAAAATACATATATAACCAAAAATAAAACTGATAATAGAGGAGATTATCCTGCTTATAAAACTGATTTTATTTCTATTGGAGGAAAATGAGGTTTTTGAAGATGAAAATAGCTTTTTAAAACACCATTCAATAAGCAAAAATAAGGGAAGTGCTATAAAGGTTGTTGCTATAAAACCAGAAATTGCGGGACTTTTTAAAATTACGTTTACAAAGTCAAAAATAGGCTTAAAAGATAAATATAAAATAAAGGAAGATAAAACAAAACTAATAATAAAAAATAACTGATTTTTAAGACCTTTTAAGTAGCCAACGTAGCAAAGTGAGACGGTTAATAAAATTCCTATTAAATCTACAAATGACATATTGACATTAAATTTGTTATATGTTTTACTATAGTTGATTTTTATTTTTGTAAAGTATTATTTTTGTCTCAATTTTATGAAAATTCGCATTTTAGTGAAAAAAAAGGAAGGAGTGCTTGACGTGGAAGGTAAAGCTGTCAAAAATGCTCTTTTGGGGCTTGGGGTTAATGGAGTAAATGAAGTTTCGAAAGGTATATTCTTAGAAGTTGACTTTAATGGAAGTGAAGGGGAGGTTTCTCACTTTGTTAAAGAAGCTTGCGAAAAACTCCTTGTTAATGATGTAATTGAAACTTTTGAATACGAGATTTTAAAATGAAAAAGTGCGTCATTCTTGCAGGTGAAAAATCTGGAGACTTAATAGGGGCAGAAGTTTGCGAGCGTCTCTTACATTATGGTTTTGACATTTTTGGAATAGGAGGTGAAAATATGCTTAAAAATGGGTTAAAGAAGAGTTTTTTTGATATTAAAGAAATCTCCATTATGGGTTTTTTAGAGGTTTTACCTAAAGTTTTTGCAATTAAAAAACGTATTAGAGAAACCGCATCAAAAATTCTAGAAATCAATCCAAGTTTTGTTTTAACTATAGACGCCCCCGGTTTTAATGCAAGGGTTGTAAGCCTTATAAAACCTCACTTCAAAGGCAAAATCTTTCACGCCGTTGCCCCCACTGTTTGGGCTTATAAAGAAAAAAGAGCCAAAAAATTTGCAAAGCTCTATAACGCCCTTTTTTGTATTTTACCATTTGAACCACAATATTTTACAAAAGAGGGTCTGGTAGCAGAATATATCTGCTATCCTCCACTTTTTAGGGTTTTAGGGGAGTTGGAAGATGTAAAAAACAAGGATAAAGAATATATATTATTTTCTTTAGGTAGTAGAAAAACCGAGGTCTTACATCATCTTAAGTTTGCAAAAGAGGTCGTTTTAAAGATAAAAGCGGTTTTACCAAAAATTATATTTGTCTTTCCTAGTTTTGAAGAATTTGAGGAAGATATTAAGCAGATTTTTCCTGATGAAATCGTCTGTATTGATAGCAAGAAAAAGCTAGAATACGCAAAAAGAGCAAAGTTTGCAATTTCTAAGTCTGGCACTGGAGCGGTGGAAACCTCCTTTTTGGGCGTCCCTTCTATTATTTTTTACAAGGTTAATATGCTATCTTACATTATAATTAAGATGATGGCAAAGGTGAAATTTGTTAATTTAATCAACATTTTACTTAAAAAAGAGAGCATTCCAGAGTTTATTCAAGGAGACGCAACTCCCACAAAGGTTGCAAATAAAGCAATTGAAATGATGCAAAACGTCAATTTATGTCAAGCTCAATTAGAAGACGTAAACAAAGCTAAAGAGATTTTTCTTCAAACTTCTTACACGAATTTTGGAGAAGGAGTTGTAGATAAAATAATCAAAATTTTATGAGACACATTTTATTATTTTTATTATTTTTTGCTCTTTCATGCACGCCAAAACCAGCAGTTAAGCAACAGCCTGTAAAGAGGAGACCTATGCAAAACTCAAACTTTTTAAATCGCAACAACATTCAAAGTGCACAAGAAAGCCTTGAAAGGATTAGAGTTTTAGAAATGGGGGAAGCTAAGGAAAAAAGCCTGCTTGACGAAAAAGAGAAAACTCCCCCCCGTTATTCTAATGAAAACCTAGATGAAGCTTCTTATTTAAGAGAGAGGGAGGCACTTGAAAGAAAGTATGGTAGAAACCCTCAAACTTCCCAAGAAAAAACACAACCTCCTTTTCAAGACTTAACAAAACCTTCATCTCAAGACTTTCCTAAAAATAACCCACGCCCAAGAGAGGTGAAGCAGGAAACACAAAATGAAATACTTGAAATTACAGGGCTTCAAAACAAGAATACATCTTTTCAAGAGAGGGCAGTGATAAATCCTGGCAACTCCCCCACTGTTTCTCCACTTATTTCTCCGCCTATTGTTCGGCAAAAGCAAGATATATCTAATTTTGTCATATCAACCAGCCCCGCTTATCTAGGAAAATCCCTTGATGATGCAAAAGCGATTTTAGAGCAATTTGGAGAAGTAAAAGTTGTGAAGGAAGGTGATATGTTTTCTCTTAAAGTCTCCCCTTCACGAGGTTTAGCAACAGAATATGAGGCGAAAAATTTTATGGAAGAGATAATCAAAAGTTCATTTTTTGACGTATTTGTTGAGAAAACCTCCAAATAAGTATTTTTATAATTTACTGCTTTAAAAGCCTTGCATACTTTATTCTTGAAAATATCTAATTGTAAAAGGGGAATAAATTTACTTAAACATCTTCATTAGGTCTTCCATATTTTGAGTGTTTGCTAGAGCAGATTTATCAATTTTGCCAAATTTTAACATCATCTGCCTCATATTTTCGAACTGCTTTAATAACTTATTCACTTCAATCAATTTTGTTCCGCTTCCGTTTGCAATTCTCGCTTTTCTTGAATTTGAATTTATAATAAGATTTGGATTTTTTCTCTCTTTTTTTGTCATAGAAAGAATAATAGACTCTTGTTTGTATATAGCGTCTTGATGCCCTCCTCCCCCTAGCATATCCGCAAATTTAGAGGCTCCTGGAATGAAAGATGCAATTTTGGAAAGCCCCCCCATCTTACGGAGTCCTTTAATTTGTGAGAGAAAATCCTCAAAATCAAAGTTCCCTTTCTCCATCTTTTGCTTCATTTTTTCTGCCTCTTTCTCATCAATTACCTCTTTTGCTTTTTCAACAAGGCTCACCACGTCCCCCATGTCAAGAATTCTGTTTGCAATTCTTTCTGGGTAGAAGTCCTCAAAATCTTCAAGTCCTTCACCAGTTCCATAAAATTTGATTGGTTTTTGCAAAGAATACTTGATGTTAAAAGATACTCCTCCTCTTGAGTCGCTCTCCATTCTAGTTAAAATGAAGCCTGTTAGAGAGAGCCTTTCATCAAAAGCCTTTGCAAGAGTGAGAGATTGCCTTCCGTATAGTGCGTCCATCGTTAATATTACCTCATTTGGATTTGCAATTTTTTTCACCTCCTCAAGCTCCCTCATTAATTCTTCCTCAAGTTCACTTCTACCTGCCGTATCCAAAATTAAAACATCGTATTCATTAACATGCTTCATCGCTCTTTTTGCAATTTGTATGGCGTTTTCTTCCTTGATAATTGGAAGACTGCTCGCATTTGCATTTTTAGCCAAAATCTCAAGTTGCATTTGAGCAGCAGGACGGCGGACATCAAGGCTTGCAAGCATTACACTTTTCCCCTGTTTTGTAAGTTTTAAAGCAAGCTTACCTGCTGAAGTCGTCTTTCCAGCACCTTGCAAACCAACCATCATTATCACAAGTGGTTTAGCAGTTTTGAGACCTTCGTGATTAGAGGAGAGTATGTTCGTTATCTCATCTTGCGTTAGCTTTATTATTGTTTGCACGGGGTTTGTTTTTTTTACAACATTCTCGCCTTGAAATTTTTCTTTTAAACTGGAGATAAAGTTTTTCACCGCTTCAAGAGAAACGTCCGCCTCAAGAAGGGCAATTCTAATTTCTTTTATTGCTTTTTCTAAGTCCTCCTCCGTAATGGTTTTTTGCGAAAGGGAGGAGAGTATATCATTAAATTTAGAAGCAAGTGTCTTAAACATATAATCAAAAATTTTTTACTTATAAATGGAAGTTGGGTAATAGTCAAGCATTAAATTAAATTTGAGACCTCTTTTGAAATTGCTAAGTTCGCAAAACTAGCAATCATTTTGAAGAGAATTTCCTGCTCTTTTGTAATTTGGTATTGATGCATTAGCTCCATTCCCTTTGCATTTAAGTTAGCATTTGCCCCCAAGTTAAGTCGAAAAAACATACCAATTGGGTCTCCATTTGCAGAATAAACAACAGGCTCAACCGCTTTTTCCTCTTTAATTAGGCTGGTTTCCACGCCTTCTTGAATTATAATGCTTGTATTTGCAAGCCCATCTTTTACAGTTGCTAGTTTTTTTCGTATATTTTTGTTGAAATCACGCACCTCTTCAGGGTTTTTTAATGTGTGAATGCCCATGCCATATGTTCCAAAGTTTGATTTTAAAAAAATTACAGGCTCAGATTTAATGTTATATTCTTTATATTTTTGCAAAGTTTTTTCTAGCACTAGCATTGATTTATTTTCAATTATCTTCATGTCATCTTCGTTTTTAATGTCAATGTTAGAAGCTTCCTCAAAATAGCTTTCAAAAAGCCAAGAATCAAGCTTGAATTCATTTGCAAATTCTTGAACTACGCTTTCATATGCTAAAAAATGTTCGGTTTTTTTTCTCCTCCACCATCCCATTTTTGGAGAAGGTAAAATTGGAGCAGATATATTATCTAAAATCTCTGGCATTCCCGAACTTAAGTCGTTATTTAAAACAATTGCATCGGCAACAAAGCAAAATTTTTCAACGCCCAGCCCCAACTTATATTTTTTTTGAAAAAACCACTTACATTTTTTTATAGGGTCAAAGTCAAGTGAATTTTCAACTCCTAACTCGTCCGATATGCTTTTAACATCGCTCACTCCTAGGTCAATGTTGAATTTCGTCTCTAAATTTGTTGCTAATTTCACAACCGCCCCTGCTTCTTCAAAAATCGCTTTTAATGTGCGGACGTTTTTTAAATAACCAAAGTTTCTTGTGTGAAATTCTGGGTAAATGAGAATACTTTTTAACCCATTTTGCTTAAAAAAAAGCTTATATTTTTGGACAGCGTTTTTATAACCTTCTAAACTAAGGTTGTTAAAGCCTGCGGGAAAGCAGTTTGCATCAACTTGCGTCACTTTATAACCTGAATATCTAACATCGCACGATGAATAAAAAGGTAATGTTTTGCCTTGCATTTTATTTGAAATCCATTCTTGAATTTTGTTAGCATTTTCTAAGGCAAAACTTTCAAGAAATGTCATCTTATTCATAAATTTCAATTTCCGAGAAGAAGAATGCAATTTCTTTTTTCGCATTTTCTAAAGAATCAGAGCCATGAACAGAGTTTTCTCCAATTGAAAGAGCAAATTCTTTTCTTATAGTTCCATCATTAGCTTCTTTTGGGTTTGTAGCCCCCATAATGTCCCTATTTTTTAAAACCGCATTTTCTCCTTGTAAAACTTGAACGATAACAGCACCAGAAGACATCATCTCCACCAATTCTCCAAAGAAAGGTCTATCTTTGTGAACTTCGTAAAATTTTTCAGCTTGCTTTTTGGAGAGATGTATTCTCTTTTGTGCCACAATTTTAAGCCCTGCCTCCTCAAATTTTGCATTAATTTTACCTGTTAAATTTCTTTTTGTTGCATCGGGTTTGATTATTGATAATGTTCTTTGTGTCATATTTTTTGATTATTTGTTAAAAAAAACTTCTTTTACTTCTCCTCTTTCTTTTGCTAGTTGGTATTTAGATTTAGTTGCGTTATAGTTCACATACAATGCACCGTTATATCCATTTATCGGGTCCCAAAACATACTTCCAGGCCAAAAAAATAAATTTATAATACCGCTACCTATGTTGCCCGTATAAAACGAACCTCCACCAAGTATAAGACCAAGAAAAGCACCGACAACTGGATTTTTTTCCTCTGTATATATGTCTGGTCTTATTTTTTTTACCTCTTCTAGTTCAAGTTTTTGAGTTGGATTTAACTCAGAAGCACAACCATATAAAATAGTAAATAGCAACAAACTATAAATTCTTTTCATATTTGTAACAAAAAGTGTATTATAATTTTTTTGCCTTTTCAAGAGCCTCCTCAATTGAGCCTACCATGTAAAAAGCCATTTCTGGAATTTCATCATACTTTCCTTCGCAAATTTCCTCAAATCCTTTAATTGTATCTGCAAGAGAAACAAGCTTTCCAGGAGAACCTGTGAAAACTTCCGCAACGTGAAAAGGTTGAGATAAAAATCTTTGAATTTTTCTCGCTCTTGAAACGGTAAGTTTGTCTTCCTCTGAAAGTTCGTCCATACCAAGAATTGCTATAATATCTTGAAGAGATTTGTATCCTTGCAAGATTTTCTGCACCTGCCTTGCCACTTTGTAATGTTGTTCTCCCACTATTTTTGGGTCAAGCACTGTTGAAGTTGAATCTAAAGGGTCAACCGCTGGGTAAATTCCAAGTTCTGCAATTTGCCTTGAAAGAACGGTTGTTGCGTCCAAGTGAGCAAAGGATACCGCAGGTGCTGGGTCCGTTAAGTCATCTGCCGGAACGTAAATTGCTTGAACTGAAGTAATTGAGCCATTTTGCGTTGATGTAATTCTCTCCTGTAAGCCCCCCATATCAGTTGCAAGAGTTGGCTGATAACCAACCGCAGAAGGTATACGGTCAAGAAGAGCGGATATCTCGCTACCTGCTTGAGTGAAACGGAATAAGTTATCAACGAAGAATAGAACGTCCTGATTTTCCTTATCTCTAAAATATTCCGCCATTGTTAATGCGGAAAGTGCAACTCTTGCTCTTGCTCCCGGCGGTTCGTTCATTTGCCCGTAGACAAGCGCAACCTTTGATTTTGTTGAATTTTCAAGGTCAATTACATTTGAGTCTATCATTTCATGGTAAAGGTCGTTTCCTTCACGAGTTCTCTCGCCAACGCCAGCAAAAACGGAAAATCCACCATGAGCTTTAGCTATATTATTAATTAACTCCATAATAAGGACGGTTTTTCCTACACCCGCTCCACCAAAAAGCCCAATTTTACCACCTTTTAAATAAGGAGCTAGAAGGTCAATCACTTTAATTCCTGTTTCAAGAATTTTTTGGTCTGTAGATTGTTCAAAAAATTTAGGAGCCGTATTGTGAATTTGTGCTGTTTCGGTTGGTTGAAATGGCTTTTCGTCAATCGCTTCCCCAATTACATTGAATATGCGTCCAAGAGTTTGTCTTCCAACTGGAACGGAGATTTGCCTGCCTGTGTCAACAACTTCAATGCCTCTATAAAGCTCGTCTGTTGAATCCATTGCAATTGTTCTAACCGAGCCCTCACCTAAGTGTTGTGCAACTTCTAAAACAAGTCTTTTTCCTGCAATTTGGCACTCTAAAGCATTTAAAATTGCTGGCAAATGTCCATCTTCAAATGCAACATCAACAACTGCGGAAACTATTTGTGTAATTTTACCCTTTTTCATAGTTTTAATTATTTAACTCCAATATATATTTTTATTTTTGCTTTTTCAGGATTTATCTGACTTTCATAGACTTCAAAATCACTAATAAAATTGCGTTTTTTGGAAAGCTCCTCGTTATTCCATATCTCAATCCATTTTGCAAAAACTACATCAGACATCTTCCCTTCCTTTGTTTCAAAAATTTCATATTTTCCAGATTTTATGGTAAAAAAGTCTAATTCTTGATTTTTTTTGTCAAAAGAATCTACCTCAAAACCAATATGCATTGTATAGTAGGAGTTTAGATAGTCTTGTGCGAAGTTTTGGTCAAAGTTAGAATATGCGATAAAAAGTTTAGCATTTTCCTTTAAGTTTGGAATTTGCATTTGAAAAACCTTCTCATATGCAACCATCACCTCACTTCCTGCTGTATCAATTATTTTTTGATTTGTAGTTCTAAGGCTGACACCTGCAATTTTAACTTCTTTTATAGTGTTTTTAGAGTAATTTTTTGTATAAAAAAGATACCCAACTATAAAAATTAAAATTATAGGCAAAACAGCTAAAGATAGGAGCTTTTTCATATTACTTCACTAGAAATACTTTATTAAATTCAACTAGTGCTTCTTTTAGCCTTTCCTCCGTTTTTGCGGAAATATCTTTCTCTTTTCTAATTCCATCAATTACATCAATAAATGAACTGCGGATAAATCCTAAAAGTTTTGATTGATACTCACTGATTTTATTTGTGGGAATATCCTTTAAGTAGCCTTTTACACCTGCATATAGCACGATAACTTGCTCCTCTATTAGAAGTGGGCTGAATTGGTCTTGCTTTAGCAATTCTGTAAGCTTTCTACCTCTTTGAAGTTGATTTTTGGTTGTAGCATCAAGGTCAGATTCAAATTGAGAGAAAGATTCAAGTTCTCTGAATTGTGCTAAGTCTAGCTTTAGAGTTCCTGCAACTTTTTTAATTGCCTTAGTTTGAGCAGCAGAACCAACACGAGAAACAGAAAGCCCAACATTTACCGCAGGGCGAACTCCTTTATAGAAAAGGTCTGTTTCAAGGAAGATTTGCCCATCTGTAATTGAAATCACGTTTGTTGGTATATAACCTGAAACATCTCCACCTAGAGTTTCAATAATTGGAAGTGCGGTTAACGAACCTGCACCTTTGTCATCACTTAATTTAGCTGCTCTTTCAAGTAATTTTGAGTGAACGTAGAATACATCACCTGGGTAAGCTTCTCTTCCAGGAGGTCTACGAAGTAGTAGGGACATCTGTCTGTATGCTTGTGCGTGTTTTGATAGGTCGTCGTAGACAATTAATGCATGCATACCGTTATCTCTGTAAAATTCTCCCATTGCCGCCCCTGCATATGCGGAAAGAAACTGCATTGGAGCTGGGTCCGACGCTCCCGCAACGATAATTGTTGTATATGCCATCGCTCCCGCTTCCTCAAGTTTTTTAACAAGAGAGGCAACGCTAGATTGCTTCTGCCCTATTGCAACATAAATACAGTAAAGTTTTTCATGCTCGTTTGTTGCTCTTAAATTTGTTTCTTTTTGGTTAAGAATTGTGTCAATTGCAATTGCGGTTTTACCTGTTTTTCTATCCCCAATTATAAGCTCTCTTTGCCCTCTACCGATTGGAATAAGCCCATCAATCGCCTTAATTCCTGTTTGGAGTGGTTCATGCACGGATTTACGAGAGATTATACCTGGAGCTTTAACTTCAATTGGAGAGTTTTTAGTTGAATTGATTGGACCTTTACCATCAATAGGCTCCCCGAGTGCGTTTACAACTCTTCCTAATAACTCTTTACCTACAGGAACGGAAACGATTTGCTTTGTTCTGGTTATCTTTTCTCCTTCTTTTACATTTTTATCTGCTCCAAAAAGGACTATACCTACAGAGTCTGGCAAAAGGTTTAAAACCTGACCAGTAGCTCCGCTTTCAAAAGAGACAAGCTCTCCAATAAAGGCGTCTGCAAGACCGTAGGCTTTTACTATTCCGTCTTTTATACTAATTACAAAGCCAACCTCCTCTAAATTAGCTTGAAGGTCAGCGTTCTTGATAGCGTTTGCTATCAGAGAAGAAACATCAGGTAACTGTTTTATCATACTCAAAGTTTTTTAATGGATTTTTAATATTTCTTTCTATTTTAAAATGCAAGTCTTTATTTTAGAAATTTTTGCTTTTTTTGAAAAATCTATTAGGTAAGCCCCAAAATGCAATTTAAAACCACTAATTAGTGTTTTATCTACTTCTTTTTCTAGCATAATTTCAGATTTAAACTGAGCTTTTAATTGTTGAGTTAAGTCTCCCTCTTCTTGATGAGAAAGCTCCTTTGCACTTACAACTTTAACAAGGGTTATGTTGTTTTTTTCTAAGAATTTTATCTTTAAAAGATGTGCAATGCTTGCTAGCAGTTTGGTTTTTTTTTGATTTATAACAACTTTAAGGAAGTTTTTAGTCTCAATTGAAAGCGGTATACCTTCTATTATTTTAAGATTTACATTGTTGTAATTTGCAATTGTTAAAATCTCGGAAATCACTCTCTCCAGTGCTTCATTAGGCAGATTAAGCGTTATTAAAGCCTTTGCATAAACAGAGGCAGTTTGAAAGTTGGCAATATTCATCTTACCAATAAATATATTAATAACCTCCTTAGTAAATTATAAAAAAAGAATTATCAAGTATTTTTTATAAAAATTTTCATAAATTCTTTATAAGGCGTTTTGTTTTTTAAAAAATAATTTGATAGCATAAAAGAAAAGTGATACAATTCTTGCTAATAATAATTTATAATAATTAGCCACTAAGTAAAACAATAACCTACTTCCAAATTAGGTTAAGAAAGATATGGAAAAGCAAGACATTAAAGATGAAAATATAAAGGGCTTAATTAAATATATATACTATCTAGAGAGTTTAAACACTCCACCTATTTACAATGAAGGTTTAAGTAGTATATAAATCATAAAAGATATAAGGCTTAAGTTATATATTACAAATCCTTAAGATACAATATACACAATTAATGTTTTCACAAAAGAGATATGAGAGATACAAATCAAATCTTTACTTTAGAGTGAGATATGTGATATATATTACCAATCTTCCATAATATATACTACCAATCTTCCTCCCTCTTTGTTATAGTATGCTATCAATCTTCCCTCTTATTATCCCTCCCTTTAAAGAAATTTATGATGAGAGTTTAAGTGCGTTATAAATCATAAA
>JBILVD010000064.1:0-6503 GCA_044370655.1 Candidatus Deianiraeaceae bacterium
TAGCTGTTTTTAAAGCAGGTAAATCTTCACAAAAACACCTCATTATTTTTTTAATTTTGTATGTTGATAATCTGCTGTATTTCATGGTAAAAGTTAGTAAAATAAAATATTTTACTAGTCAAGACCCTAAAGATTTACAGAGAAACGTATAGTTACAAAAGCAGAGACATCTTTAGTTAAATCTTTTAATTGTAGACTTAGAAATTATCTTGCTAGATTAAAAAAGAAGAACTTTAGTTAAAAGTAAAAGTAAGGAAATGTTAAGGCTTAGTGTTTTGATGTTGTTGGATAAAGAATTGGCAATAAGTATAATTTAGAACAAGTCCATTTTAATGTGTTATTTTTAAAAAACTCATTGACTTTAAACAACCTTTATTTTACCTTCTCAAAAAATGAAGAGTGGTATGAAAAAGCATAAAATAGCAATAGCTGGTGCAACTGGAAATGTAGGTAGGGAAATTTTGAATGTAATGAGCGAGAGAGGTTTTGATGAATGCGAAGTTTTTGCACTTGCATCACCTAAGTCTATCGGTAAAAGCGTATCTTTTGGAAAGAAGGTTTTAACTGTTGAAGACGTATCCATCTTTGATTTTAAAAAAGTTAATTTTGTGTTTTTCGCATCGGGAAGTGCTTTTTCTAGAGAATACAGGGAAAGAGTTATTAATGCAGGTTGCATTATTATTGATAATTCCGCCGCTTTTAGAATGGAAGATGGAGTGCCCCTTATTGTTGCGGACGTTAACTCCGAAGATGTAAAACACTATAAAAATAAAAAAATTTTAACAAATCCAAATTGCACAGCCTCTCCCATTGCTATGACGCTAAAACCACTTGAGCATTATGGAATTAAGAGAATTGTCGCCTCTACATACCAATCTGTCTCTGGAGCAGGAAAAGAAGCAATGGATGAGCTTTACAACAGAACAAAAGCTTTTTACGAAATTAAAATTTCTGGAAAAGAAGTAACGGATAGAGAAGATAAAGATATTTTTACTAAAGATATAGCATTTAACTGCATTCCTCATATTGATGTATTCCTTGAAGATGGAAGGACAAAGGAAGAGTGGAAAATGGAAGTTGAGCTTCAAAAAATTATGAAAAATCAAAACATTAAAGTGAGTGCAACTTGCGTTAGAGTTCCTGTATTTGTTGGACATTCAATTAGCATTAATGTAGAATTTGAAAATCCTTTTGAGTTAGATGACGTAATAGAAAGGCTTTCTAATTTTGAAGGACTAGTGGTTTTGGATAGAAGAGAGAACGGAGGCTACATAACTCCTCGTGAAGTTGTAAGAACGACGGGTGTCTATGTTTCTAGAATTAGAAGAGATGAGACTTTGCAAAGCGGTCTTTCTATGTGGATTTCAAGTGATAATGTTTATGGAATTGGGGCAGCCTACAACGCGGTTAGAATGCTTGAAGAGCTCCTGAAATATTCCTAAAACTTAATTTAAAGATGTAAATTTAGAATTCACCATTTTTATAATTAAAAATATTCCAATTGCAGATGTAAAAATTATCACCGTTTCCCCCATTGTGTCAAAACTTCTATAAGAAGCTAGAATTGTAGTGATTACATTTGGTATTTGAAAGTCTCTATAAGAACCTAAAAGTTGCATACCGCCAGAACCTTCCATTGCGAAAGATATTGCTCCAAATTCTCCAAGCAAGATAGATGTTTTGTATATGTAAAATAAAAGACACAAAAACACCGCAATAGAAAGTATTAATTTTGATTTGCTAGGAACTTCAAAGCTATCAACTCTTGTTATTCTCACTGTCATTAAAGCAATTGCTGTGCTTAAAAAAACCCCCACCGAAGCTTCTGTCATTGAAACATCAGGAGAGTTTAAAAAGAAATACAAAACAGCACAAGCACTGCTAAACATTCCTCCTGCCAAAGTTGTTGCAAAAGCACAATTGATGCAAACTGCAAGCCCTGCAAATATGCATACAAAAGTTAAAAATGTGTAAATTGAAAGTATGTCTAGCTCCATTTATTTAGTAATATGTTGTTTAATTTTTGAAATTATATCATTTTGTGCTAAATTATAAGCCACTTCAATAGCATTTTTAAAGCCCTTTGCATTTGCTGAACCGTGACTTTTAATTGAAATTCCATTTAAACCAAGAAACATAGCTCCATTGTAATTGTTTGGGTCAAATCTTTCCTTAAATTTTATAAAACAAGATTTTGCGATTAAATACCCTAGCTTTCCTAAAATGGAAGATGCAATTGAGCTTTTTAACTGCCCCCCAATCATTCTGCCCGCCCCTTCCATAGTTTTTAAAGCTATGTTACCGCAAAATCCGTCTGTTACAATAACATTACAATTCCCTGTCATTATATCATTTCCTTCTACAAATTCCTTCAAAACATGACTTGGAAACTTCTCCCTAAAAACAGCTAAGGCGTTTCTCTCTAATGCTCTACCTTTATTTTCCTCCGTTCCTATATTTAAAATACCAACCGTTGGCTCCTTGATAGCACAAACGCTAGAAACAAAAGCCTGCCCCATAAAAGCAAATTCATATAAGTTTTTTGGTTCGCATTCTGTATTTGCCCCCATATCAAGCAATAGAGTAAAATCTTTACTAGTAGGGACTATAGTTGCAATTGCGGGGCGGTCTATCCCTTCCAAAGTCCTAAAACAAAGTTTAGAAATTGCCATTAAAGCACCAGTATTACCAGATGAAATTGAAGCCTTTGCCAAACCTTCTGCCACTGAATTAATTGCCATAAACATACTAGAGTTTTTCCCACGACGCATAGCAAGAATAGGGTCATCATCAGACTTAATATACCCCTCACTTTCAATAAATTTTACAAAAGGTTTTAGGTCGCTAGTTATAGCACTTTCTGCTTCTTTTATGCCAAAAGCCAAAAATTTAACAGGTTTTTTCGTCTCTTTTAAAAACCATCTCATACCCTCGGATGGAACTTTTATTTTATTATCACCACCCATTAAATCAACAGATAAAACAATTTCTTCCATTTATAATAAATTAATTTTTAAAGAACCATAAAAAGTTTTTTTCTAAGAAGCAAGTAAAAATATAACTTTTTTCTTGACTTGTAAATTTCATATTAAACTATTGTAATATGAATTAATAAATCAATTATGATAAAAGAAATTTCATTTGAGGATTTTAAAAAAAACCAAGAAAAATTTGTCTTGATTGATGTTAGGGAGGATTTTGAGCTAATTCAAGACGGAAAGTTAGAAAACTCAATTCTAATTTCACTTGGAGAGATAAATGCAGAGAAAGTACTACTTTCCAATCCAAACAAAAAAGACATAGTCATTTACTGTAGAAGTGGCAAAAGAAGTATGGCTGCCTGCGAAATTATTTCAAACGATATAAAAGAGTTTGCAATTTATAATCTAAAAGGCGGAATTCTTGCTACAAAAATATGAAAGTTGAAATCTTTTACGACTCAGAAAGTACAAAAACCGCAACTTTCATTTTAGTTGACGATGCCACAAAAAAATGTGCAATTATTGATTCAGTCTTAGACTACAACCAAAATGAAGGAAAAACTTTCACTAAAAATGCAGATAAATTAATTTCATTTATCATGCAACACTCCCTAACGCTAGAATGGATTTTAGAAACCCACATTCATGCGGACCATCTCACCGCCTCTCACTATATTCAATCCAAACTTGGAGGAAAAATTGCAATTGGGGAGAATATAAAAAAGGTTCTTGAATATTGGGGGCCGATTTTTGAAGATGATACCCCCCTTGATGGCTCTCAGTTTAATCATTTATTCAAAGAAGGGGAGGAGTTTAAAATAGGAAATTTAAAAGCAAAAGTGATTTTTACCCCAGGGCATACTCCCGCCTGTATTTCTTATTATATTGAAGATTGCGTATTTTCTGGAGATACATTATTCTCCTACGATGTTGGAACTGCAAGGACGGACTTTCCAGGTGGTAATTCCGCAGAGCTTTATAAATCAATACAAAAACTTTACAAACTACCAGAGGAAACAAAGCTTTATGTAGGGCATGACTACCCACAAGACCCATCAAAACCTGTTATTTTAACCACAATTAAGGAGCAAAAAAAGAATAATATTTTGTTAAATGAAAATACAAAAATTGATGATTTTGTGCAAAAAAGAGAAGAGAGGCAAAAAACCCTCCCCGTCCCAACCTTAATCTTTCCCGCATTGTTTGTGAATTTAATGGCTGGCAGGCTTCCAAAGTTCATAAAAATTCCCATTAACTTGTTTTAATTTTATCATCTTCAATAAATTAAAATTGGAGTGTACTTCAAATTATCTAAATTAAAAGTATTTTGAAACTCACATTCTAAATTGCTATTCACGCCAATCAGTTTTATCAAACTTCCTCCCGTGCAATATGGTATATTTTCCACCTCTTCAAACAAAACTGTAAATTTATTTTTTATAGAATAGCAAAAACTCTCATCGCATACTAACTCAACAAGATTTGTATTTGAAATTGAGGTAATCTTTGAATTTAACTTCTCCTCCCACACTTCCCGCAAGAAACCCCTTGGAATATAAGACAAAGAAACATAACGCTCCCCATCTTTCATAACTAAATAATCCTCATTTGCAACCAAAACAGGACTTTTTGCAGTTAAAAAATAAAAAATTGATATAAATAAAATACCTAAAAAACCAACTAATCTAACAACTTTTTGCTCAAAACACATCAAAAATATAAGGCAAAAAGAATATATGGCAAGCAAACTCCCATTTAAATGTGGCATAAAAATACTAGAAAACGGTAAATTTGATATTGCATTTGCAACAATAAAAAGCAAATCAATTCCCCATTCAAAAAGAAATATAAATGGAGCGAATCCAGTTAAAGACAGAATTGCGATTGGCATTATAAAAATTGCAAGAATAGGTATTGCAACTATATTTGAAATTGCACCATAAAAGTGGATATAACTAAAATGATGTATGGCAAAAGGGATTGTAAGAATGGAGACAAGAACACTTGAAAACGCTGTTGTAAAAATTGAGTTTATTATTTTGCCCCCAATTGCAAACCTTCTCCCAATTTTAAAGTTTGACATTTTTAATAAGCATAAAACAGAAACGAAAGATAGTTGAAATGAAGGAAAAAACACCTCCTCTCCCCAAAAACATAATATTATAAATAAGCTTATTGCAAGACTTCTAACGCCACCACCTCCCCTTAAAAAGAAAATATTTATAAAAAGCAAGATAACCATTAAAAAACTACGAAGCCCAGAAATAGGAACGCCCGCAAGTAGTAAATAAATTAAACCAAAAAACACCCCAACACCTCCCGCTATTTTTCTTGTATTGCAGTATTTGTAAAGAGTTGTAAAAGCTAAAATTCTAAAAACGACAGTAAAAACAAAAATGCAAACAATTGACATATGAAGCCCAGAAATAGCCAAAATATGAGCTATACCAGCTTTTTTGAAATTATTGTAATCTTCTTTTGAAATCAAGCCCTTATCCCCCATTATCAAAGCCAAAGCAATTCCTCTTGCTCCATCTTTTTCAAACTTATCCAATATCTTCAAAACATGTCTTCTAAGCAAGTCAACCATGCTAAAGCTTGTTGAAATAATTTCAAACTTCTTAACGCTAAAATATCCTGCAATTTTGTTGAATTTATTTTTACTTTCAACGTCGTAAAATGTAGGGTAAGGCTTCTTAGGTAAAGGCACAATAAAGCCTTTAAGCAAAAGCTCATCCCCAATTTTTATTTCAGACACTCCTCTAAAACTTGCAATCAATTTTTCATACTCACCTTTCGTTTTAACAACCGCCCTAAGGTCTCCATTTTTAAAATAAAGTCTTTCAATTTTGCCAAAAACCTCTGCACTTTTCATTTGCTCCACAGACGGCGTGTTTTGATTTGCAAGCCTAATATAAATCGCCAGCAATCCTATTGTTAAAAATGTTATAGGTATCCTAATTTTAGGAAATATAGCTAAAAAAGATATCAAAAATAAATATTTTAACCTTAAGTTGTAATAAAGCAAAATCCCTAGCAAGAAAAAAGATACGTTTATAAGAAAATATTCCAAAGATTTAAGCTTTATCATCTTTTAAATTAAAATGCAAATATAAGCTAAGCTTATTAAATTAAATTGCAAGCAAAATTTAGCAAATTTTATAAACTTGTACAAAACTATATCTAGATATAATTCTTTACGAAGGGGCGTAGTTTTGCGTTAGCTCTTTGTTTTTAATGCTAAGAGAGATTTAACCTAATAGCCAAATATATACTTCTAGCACTTCCCCTCTGCAAGATAAGAGAAATGAGAATACCTACCCTCGCCCCTTAGAGAAATTTATGATTAGGGCTTAAGTTTGTATACAAATCTTAAAAGCTTAAAATAACTACTTTAAAATATTTCTTTCAAAATTCTTCACTTTTCGCTTCCATACCTCACATTTATATACTAAACTATAAAAATTTTCCTTAAAAATTTAAGGATACCTAAAAAAATGATGACACATATTATGAAGACTT
>JBILVD010000031.1:0-13410 GCA_044370655.1 Candidatus Deianiraeaceae bacterium
TTCGCCGACCGTTGGCTCAAAATCAACAATTTTGTTCCGATTTCTGTCAATTGCAATCCATATCCAAATTTGACAAAGTTTTTTTTACAAAATGTTACAATTTCGTCTATCTCTAAAACCTCAATTTTTTTAATTTCTTCCAATATTTCACCTGCTTTTTTTAGCCATTTAGCAACTGTTTGATAGTATATTTTTTGTTTATAAAATAAACTTAGGGCTCTTGCAATGCTCCTAATTCCTGAATTTTCCAAATAAAGGATTAATGCTTTTTGTTGATACTCTTTCTCGTATACAACTCTTTCATCTCCAATTACCTGAACCTTCCCACAAGATTTACATTTATATCTTTGCCTTCCTCCATTAAATCCGGCTTTGGCACTTTCATTTGAAGCACATTTTTTGCAAACAAATATATAAGAGAGTTATTACTTTATAGAAAGATTGTAAAGTAATATGATTAGGTTTCAAGTCCGCTAATCCAAGCTTTAAAGATTAAAACTTGACAAAAATTACAAAGTATATTAGAAAAACTAAATATGGAAAGTTCCAAAAGAATATGCTTATTTTTATTACTGTTATTTTCTCTATATTTGTTGCAGGAGCGGAGGTTGATATTGCAATTCCAAGCTTCCCAGAAATTAGAGCCTTTTTTAATGTCAGCCCATTTATGGTGGAGCTTGTGCTAGGAATGAACTTACTTGCCCATTGCGTTGCAGCACTTTTTTGCGGAGGACTAGGGGATAAGTATGGAAAGAAGAGAGTTATAAATTATGGCTTTGTAATGTTCACATTTGGTAGCCTTATTTGTGCTTTATCGGGCAATTTTTGGGTTTTGCTTTTTGGAAGAGTGTTGCAAGGTGTTGGGGTTGCTCCTGGAATGGTTTTAAGTTTTATCATCGCAATTGAGCAGTATGAAAAATCAAAACAAGAAAAGATAATGGGTATGTTAAACGGATTTTCCACACTTTCCGTTTCAATCGCTCCAACTTTGGGTAGTTATGTTAGTTATTACTTCACTTGGCATGGTAATTTTTGGTTATTATTTATTTTAGGTCTATTAGCTTTAATTGCATTTCAATTGTTTGTTCCAGACGATAAAAAGCATGAAAAAGGCATGACGATTAATATAAAAGATTATTTTTTAATATTAAAAAATCAAACTGTGTTTTTGTACGTTGTAACTCTTTGCCTTTGCATTGGAGCTTACTATACTTTTGTGGGTTTGGCACCAATACTTTACATAGAGGCTTTGGGGGTTAATTTAAGGCATTTTGGGTTTTATCAAGGAGCTTTAACTCTTACTTTTGGAGTTTTTAGCATAATAAGTGGAGTTGTAATAAATAAAATAGGTAAAAAGGTAAGTGTAATTATGAGCTTTACTTTAATAATTTTATTTGTCATCATCAATGCTGCCATAATTATTTTTAAAATAAACAATCCTACAATTATAACCTTAACATTACTCCTTCTCTCAATCGGCTTTGTAATACCATGTAATATAATGTTTGTTTTAGCACTTGAAATTGTCCCTGAAGCAAAAGGGAGAGTTTCCGCTCTTATAACAACAATAAAATGGATATTTGCCATTATGGGAGTTCAAGGAGCAAGTTATTTTTATAATAATAGTTACTTTTCTATAGGAATTTTTATTACTATTATGGTTTTTATAAGCATTATATTATTTTTAAAGCTTTGGAAAATGGATAAAAATCTCAGAATTGCATATGGCTGGTAGTCTAACCTAGATAGTAAAATAGGGAGTTGAAACCACTGCCATAAGCCTTACTCAATTCACTCTTTTTCAAATTCAATAAAATCAAAATTTTGCTTTTCCTTGAAATCTTTATATAAATCATCAAAAGATTGATTATAGGCAATAATTTTAGCACCAATATCTCTAAGGCTTTGCGAACTTTCAAGCACATCTCCCTTTTTTACTATAAAATCAATATTGCATTGACTTAGCATATCTGGCTTGTTTAAAGCTTTTACAACTCCTTTTTTATGAGGTATAATTCCACTGAAGCAGTAGGTTTTGAGGTTGTAGTCAAAATCTCCAATTAAATTAAAGTGATTTAGTAAATCTAGGTTTAACAAATTCAATTCAAATTCTTTTTTATACATATCAATTGCCACCCCCCCAGGAGTTCTGCCTCCTATTTCAAGAAAAATAAACTCATTATTTGGCGTTATAAAAAACTCAAGATGAGTGGCTCCTGTTTTGTATCCAAGTGCAGTGATAACATTTTTTGCTAAAATTGATGCCTTTTGCTTAATTTCTGAATTTTGAGGTAAGGTAATTGTTAGAAGTGGCTTTCCTAATTTGAAGTCCGCATTTGGGCAAGAATATTGATTGCAAGCTTCAAATATAATATTACCATTATTATAAATTCCATCAATATGGTAGAGAGTTCCATTAATAAAGCTTTCACATTCAAAGTTTTCATTTTTTTTTGCTAAATTAAAATCATCTTCATTATGAATAATGCTAACATCCTTAGAACTAAAATCACTTCTTGGTTTTAAAACAAAAGGCAGTCCAAGTTCTTTTTTTATTTCTGCAAAGTTTTTAAAGCTAGTCAACTCTCCAAATTTAGGAACCAAAACACCATTTTCATTTAATCTTTGCTTCATTTTCACCTTGTCTCTAAGTAGAATTGCTGTTTCAAACTTTATTCCAATTATGTCAAAATACTCCCTTAGTTCGGCAGTAAAAATCATATTATCCTCAGAAGTGCAAATAAAACGTATATCCTCCTTTCTATAAAAACTTAAAAAAGAGGTGAGTTTTGCTTTAACCTCATTTTTTGCAATAACTTTTTTAAAGACACCATTAAATTGATTTTTCACATCATTTACCTCCCATTCTTCCACAATTGCTATAAAATCTAATTTATCTTTTTTTAAAAGTGCTTCAAAATCATAATTCTTTAATTTAGTAATTGTATTAAATAAAACGGCTAGTTTTTTCATATATTTTATAAAGTATTAAAAAAATAACACCGCATATTATGCATAATATAAAGCATAACACCCAGAGTAATGTTGGATTAATTGCATAAAAAAAGCTACCAAATATAGGAGATACCAAAACTCCTAAAGAGAAAAAAGCTTGATACACCCCTAATGTCTTCCCTTTCTTATAAACACTTTTGTTTAAAATGTAAGGAAGCATAGTTGGGAAGAGTATCATCTCTGAAAATGTCCAAAAAATGCAAAGAACAATTCCAAACATAAAGCTTTTTACAAGAAAAGTAAGTCCAATTCCTATTGCAAGCAGTATAGAACCTAAAAAACAGACAATTTCAGGCTTTGCTTTATCGCACATTGCACCTAATGGAATTTGAAATATCAAAATTAAAACACCATGAAATGTAAATAATAATGAAACCTCAAATACTTTTAATTTTGTATAATCTTGTAGAAACATTACATAAGTTGTTTTATACTGCTCAAGCACTACAATACCAAGAAATAAAAGTATATTTAAGATATAAAATGATAAAATACTTCTACTTCCCCCTCCTTCTAATTTGCCTTGACTGTCCTCGCTCACAAATCCGTTCCCCTTTAAAAACAAAGAAAGTAAAAAGTTAAATAAAAATAAGCATCCTATTATTGTAAACGTGAATTGATGCTCCCTTTGTAACACAAAACCAAATACAACAGAAAAAATACTAAATCCAAAATTCAAAACCACTCTTCTCAAAGAAAGAGCTGTTGACTTGCTCACCCTATTTGTCTTTTCAAACATAACTAAAATTCCAGAAGGTCTAAAGCTATTACTAAAAAGACCGACAAAAAACATGCAAGTGGCAATTGAAACGACATCACTTAAAAAACCTAGAAATATACTAGAAATCGCACTTCCTAGTATGGAGTATGAAACTACCTTTCTAGGCAAAATAAAATCCGACAATTGCCCGCCTATATATCCCCCAATAAATCCCCCAAGTCCAAAAACTCCAACACAAAACCCTACATCCTCTACTTTAAAACCCAATTCCTTAAGCGATATTGTCGCAAATATAGGAATAACGCCCCCAATAGAGTTAAAGAATATCAAGGTTAAGATGAGTAAAAAGTTTTTTGGAAGCCGTAAAAGTTCAATCATCTTGAAACCAAGGTTCGAATATTCTTCCTTGCAAAATTTTTATCCTATAAAAGGACGAAATATCACGAGAAACAAACACTCTTTGAATCCATCTATCTGGTCTACCATCTTGAGAATAACTTGCTTTAAATGATTCTCTTGCGTGTAGTGTATATTTATTACCTAAGAGCAATAATTTACCAGACGTTAAAACTTCAAAAGATGCAAACTCATCTATTTTATCTCTAAGCTTTGTTAAAGCACTTTCTGCATCGTTAGAAATTGCCTTAACGACATTTGAATAAAAAGCAAAAAATACTTTTGGATTTTGCAAATTTCCGCAAATCATAGGGACGGGGGATGTCATTAGCTTTTCTTTAGGTAAGTAGCTTCGCCATCTATAAGGAACAGAAATAATAAAATTATCACCTTTTAGAATTTTTATATCCTCATCATTCATCACATTTAAAACTCTTCTTATGTCAACAAATTTTGTTTTAACTGGATTAGAAGGGTTAGAAGCAACGCCAAAAAGCAAAAGTGCAGAGGGGGAAAGGCTTTCATGCTTAAAAATAAAGTTTAAGGCTGAATTTTCTATATGAAAGTCAAGCTCAGACTCAGAGCCAAGCCCTGTATAGTCATGTTTTGTCTCTCTATATGGTATTAGGTTGTTTACTATATTCTCTCCTTCGGCAGAAATAGAATAAGGTTCCCCAAGAAGAGAGCCAAAAGTTAGTATTATATTCTCCGATATAAAATCTTTTTCATATCTCTCATCTTTAAAGGGAATTTGATGAATAGGAGTTGATGGTAGGTTTTCTATAACCAAAGCTGGTATTTCATTGTTATAAAGTAAGTTAAGAGTGTCAAGAATTCTGTCAGGAAAACTCTTGTAAGCTATTTTTCTTAAGCTTTGTATGTAAGCAGGGTTGCCTACAGGGTCATATTTCACATTTAGCAAGGCATTATAAACCAAATTTTTTTCACTTTCTGTTAGGATAATTTTACTAGAAAGTTCACGCATAAGTAATAATTATTATTGCGAGGCTATTATGATATTTTAAAATAATCTGTCAAGTTTTTTTTAAAAAAGCTTGATTAGCGGACTTGACACCTAATCATATTACTTTATAATCTTTCTATAAAGTAATAACTCTCTTATATATTTGTTTGCAAAAAAAGCAGGTGAAATATTGGAATAAAAATTAAATGAAAAATCAGAAGAAATTAAAAAAATGAGGTTTTAGAAATAGATGAATTACATACTTAGAAAAGAAGTTAGAGTATAGCTTTCTGCCTACCGAAACAGAAATCAAGTTGTTGAAGTTTTAGCTGGAAACAGAACCACAAAAACAGGAAAAGAATTGTGTATTTATAGTTTCTACTGATGAAAATAATGCATATAAAGAAATGATACATAAAACAAAAACTCATACAATTTCAAAAAGTGAAACTTGTTTAGTAAAAAGTAAAAAGTTTCTACTCCGAAACTTTCTTGCAAGATTTAATCGCAGAACTTCAAGATATTCAAAAAGCATTAGAATGATAGAACTATCAGTAAAAATGCTATTTAATAAAAAGAAATTGTTTGAGATTTATGAAATATGATTAGGTGTAAAGTCTTAAAATTCAATTTGCAAAAATTTTCCTTGAAATTTAAAATTTAGTCTTTAGAATGAAAAAAATTAAATATAAAAATGAGTAATAAAAGAATTATTACAGCAAGTGTAATCGGCAACGCAATGGAGTGGTATGACTATCTATTATACGCACATTTTTCACTTATTATAAGCGAATTATTCTTCCCCTTAGAAAACAGTTTTTACTCTCAAATGCTAACTTTGGCAGTTTTTGCTGGTGGTTTTTTAGCTCGCCCTATTGGAGGTTATGTTTTTGGCATTATTGGAGATAGATTAGGCAGAAAAACCGCCCTTACAACCTCAATTTTACTTATGGCAATTCCAACCGCATTAATCGGAGTTTTGCCAACATACTCTCAAATAGGTCTACTCGCCCCCTTTGTAATGGTTATAATAAGAATTTTGCAAGGAATTTCTCTTGGAGGGGAGTATAGCTCTTCAACGACATATTTATTTGAATCCGCCCCTAGAGGAAAGCGAGGTTTCTTCTCATCTTTCTCCTCAATGTCTCTTGCACTTGGGGTTCTTGTTAGTGCTTTAACAGTTCTTATAATTGAATCCTCTTTTACAAAAGAGGAGATAGTAGATTTTGCATGGAGAATACCTTTTTTAATTAGTATATTATACGGCTTTGTAGGTTTTTACATAAGAAGCAAATTAAGTGAAACAACAGGCTTCAAAAAGGCGCACAAGAACAAAAAACCTTTTGCAACAATATTTAAATATTACAAGAAAAGGTTGTTTTTTGCAATTGGAGTTTTTATGGGTCTTACAATACCTTTCTATGTTATTGTAGTGTTTTCAAAAACAATAATGGTTTGGATTGGGTTTGGAACTAAAATGGCAACATTCTTAAACTGCCTATTAATTTTTATTTATATGATTGTAGTTCCTTTTGCTGGAATTTTGGTAGACAAAATAGGGGATAGAAAAATGTTGATGATTGGTTCTTTAGGAATGCTTTTGTTCTCAATGCCTTTTATTTACGCATTAAAATCTTCCAACTTATCAAGTGTTATCTTTGCAATTGTTATTGCAGGGGTTTTTATAGGAATTTATCAATCCGCAGTCCCCGCTTTTTCCGCTCGTGCGTTTCCTGTTAGCATAAGAGCTAGCGGAGTTTCCTTAAGCTATAACCTGCCCGCAATTTTATTTGGAGGAACGGCTCCAATGATTGTAACTTATATAGTAAATGCCACGGGGGGAAGCTTCACTCAAGTTGGATTTTACCTTGCTTTTGGTTGCTTTTTTGCATTTATTTCAAGCTTTTTTAGTAAAGTGAATATTGACGAAGCTTTAAATCAAGTTGAAGAATTTACAGAAGAAGTAATTCTCGAATTGAATGTCAAACCAAATAATAAATCTTTAAAATCAAAAACTTAATAAAAAAGCTTGATTTTTTACATTTTTATGGAAAAGTTAAAAATATAACTTAGGTAAATTATATTAAAAATGAAGCTTTTAATAGTGGAAAGCCCAGCAAAATCAAAAACCATAAATGGTTATTTGGGTAAGGACTTTAAAGTTCTTGCATCTTTTGGGCATATTATGGAACTTCCATCTAAAGATGGCTCCGTAGACGTGAACAATAATTTTGAGATGGACTATCAGGTATCCGAAAAATCTCAAAAAGCAGTAAAAGATATTGTAGATTATGCAAAAGAAGCAGATACTATATACTTAGCGACAGACCCAGACCGCGAAGGGGAGGCAATCTCCGCAAGCGTATTAGAAGTTTTAAAACGCAAAAAAGTTGCTCTTTCAAGCAAAAAAATATACAGAGCAACATTTAACCAAATAACAAAATCAGCAGTTTTAGAGGCTATAAACAACCCCCGTCAACTTGATGAAAACCTAGTAGACGCCCAAAAAGCAAGACTCTCTTTAGACTATCTAGTCGGTTTTAACGTCTCCCCTATATTATGGAAAAAGCTCCCTGGCTCTCGCTCCGCTGGAAGAGTGCAATCCGTCGCTTTAAGAATTGTCTGCGAAAGAGAGCTTGAAATAGACGCCTTCAAAAAAGAGGAGTATTGGACAATAGAAGCCGAATTTAAAACAAAATCAAAAGAGATAATTAAAGCAACATTAGAGCACTTTGACGGAAAGAAGCTCCAAAAATTTGATATACCAAACGAAGAAAAGGCAAAAACCGTTCTAGAAAAAGTGCAAAAAAGCAAATTCAATGTCGTTGAGATATCTTGTAAAGAAACAAGGAGAAGACCATACCCCCCGTTTATGACTTCCACAATGCAACAAGATGCATCAGGCAAGCTTGGTTTTAGCCCAAAAAAAACCATGACAATCGCTCAAAAGCTATACGAAGGTGTAAATATAAAAGGAGAAAACAAAGGTCTTATCACTTACATGAGAACAGACAGCCCCACAATTTCCTCTGAAGGTATAAAGTCTATAAGAAGCTTCATTTCAAACGAATTTGGAAGTAAATACGAAACAGAAAAACCTCTAGTCTACACCTCCAAAGCAAAAAACTCGCAAGAAGCTCATGAAGCAATTCGTCCTGTTGATGTCAGCCTTACTCCAGATATTGTAAAAGGAGTTTTGGCACCAGATGAGCTAAAGCTATACTCCCTAATTTGGAAGCGTGCCGTTGCCTCTCAAATGGCAGACGCAGTGTTTGAAAGCACAAAACTAGAAATCGCAAGCCCAGAAGGTTGGATATCCTTCAAAGCAAACGGAAGCGTGATGATTTTTGACGGATACCAAAAAGCCTACAACTACTCGGAAGGGGAAGATAACCTCCTTCCCAAAGTCTCAAAGGACGAAATGCTAGGCGTGGAGCAAATTTTACCCGTGCAACACTTTACATCGCCTCCTCCTAGATACACCGAAGCCAGCCTTGTTAAAAAGTTGGAAGAACTGGGCATTGGTCGCCCCTCTACTTACGCCTCAACATTGGCAGTGCTTCAGGATAGAGAATACGTCAAACTTCAAGATAAAAAGCTAATTCCAGAAGAAAGAGGGAGGATTGTAACCGCATTTCTAGAAAGCTTCTTTCCACGTTATGTTGAATACAACTTTACCGCAAAACTAGAGGAAGAGCTAGACTTAATCTCAAACGGAGAGCTCAAAAAACTACAATTTTTAACCGATTTTTGGAAAGGATTTGAAGAAAACATAAAACAAGTGGAAACAAAAAGCCCTAGCGAAGTCTCCGAAGCTATAGAAAAAAAGCTTGAAAATTTCTTTTTTAAGGAAGGCATTAAAGAATGTAGTGCTTGCAAAAATGGAGTAATGCACGTTAAAGTTGGTAAATTTGGCCCTTTTCTTGCCTGCTCTAACTACCCCGAGTGTAAAAATATAGTCAACCCAAACGCTGTTACTTATGAAAAAGTGGAAGACAAACTTCTAGGGGAGGACGGCAAGGGAAATTCAATATATTTAAAAAAAGGTCCTTATGGCTTTTATGTTGAGCTTGCAGATGGAAGCCCAAAACCAAAAAGAGCAAGCCTTTCAAAAAACACAAATCTTGAGGGCTTTACACTTGCAGAAGCACTAAGCTTACTTATATTCCCTAGAACCATCGGGCTTCACCATGAAGGGGGGGAGGTTACTTCGGGCGTTGGCCCTTATGGTCCATACATATGTCACAACAAGAGATACTACAGGCTTCAAACAAAAGAGCAGGCAAGAGAAATAACTCTTGAGGAAGCCTTAGAAATCATCTCTAAAGCACCAGAAAAGAAGGAAAAAGAGAAGGTGCAAGAAAAGAAGGAAAAGGCAACCTCAGAAGAAGCAAAAGAAAAGACTAAGGAAAAGGCAATCAAGAAAACAACAATCAAGAAAACAACAACTAAAAAAACAACAACTAAAACCAAAAAAACCACTAAAATCTAAAAAGGTGCTTTTCTTAGATTTTCTTAGGCTTACTTTAATTTTCTTAGATTTTCTTTAAAATAACAAATTCTATACCATAATTCAAAAATAAAGAGGAGGGATATATATTTTACACATCACACAAACTTAAGTTTACTTGATTTATTTTTTCTTACAAGTGTTGCATTTTAATTTTGATTGAAAGCCACAATAAATCCAAAAAATAAATGGAAATCCAAACATTAATGTTAGCGATAACCAAATTATATGATTTATATTTTTTTCACAAAGTGAGTATTTCTTCTATAACTCAAGCAGTAAGTGTCTTTTATAACCATAAATAAAGCAGGACTTGCTAAATCATTATAAACATTAACATGATATAATTGTTTATAAAAGAATGTAGGTTTTGTGGTAGAAAAAGAATAGTGAAGGATGGATTTATGGAAGGGAGGCAAAGAAAGGGAGGTAAAGAAAGGGAGGTAAAGAAAGGGAGGCGAAGATAGAAAAATATGATAGAGAAATTACAATAAAAGCATATAGTTAAAAAAGCAGAGATATCTTTAGTTAAAAGTAAGAATATAGATATGTTAAGGCTTAGTATTATAACTTGCAAGATTAAAAGCTCAAGTATTATGATTTTGCTTAATAAGGAGGAGGTATTATCTGTAATTATTTAGCAAGTCCATAAAGCAATAATTAATTTTACTTGACATAAATTAATTGAGTATATAATAAAATATTTATTTTCTTATTTTCTTATGGGGCTAAAGTGTGGAATTGTGGGGCTACCAAACATCGGTAAGTCAACTCTTTTTAATGCAATCACAAAAACAATGCAGGCAGAAGCGGCAAATTATCCTTTTTGCACAATTGAGCCAAACGAGGCTAGGGTGAGCCTTGAGGACGAGAGAATAGAAAAGCTTGCATCTCTTGCAAACTCGGCGGAAATAATTCCTAATTTTCTTGAAATTGTTGATATTGCTGGGCTTGTAAAAGGTGCAAGTAAAGGAGAGGGGCTTGGAAATAAGTTTCTCTCTAATATACGTGAGGTGGATGCGATTTTACATCTTGTTCGTTGTTTTGAAGACGAAGATGTAAGCCATGTAGAAAATAGAATTAATCCAGTTGATGATGCGGAAATTATAAATATGGAGCTTATAATGGCAGACTTAGAGCAAGTTTCAAATATTCGCACAAAAAATGCTAAGAAAATTACAAAAGAAGTGGATTTGGTTCTTGCAAAAATTCAGACAGAACTTGGAAACGGAACTCCAATTCGCAAGCTAAACTTGAATGAAGAAGAGCTTACAGTTATAAAATCTTACAATTTTATTACATCAAAACCGATGATTTTTCTTGCTAATGTAGATGAAGAAAGCATTATAGCAGGCAACACGCTCTCTAACTCTTTAGCGGAATTTGCAAAAAAGGAAGGGGCGGAGTTTGGTGTTATATCTGTTAAAATTGAAGCTGAAATTGCACAGATTGAAGACGAGGAGGAAAAAAATAATTTTCTTGAAATGGTCGGTCTTCAAGAAAGTGGATTAAATAAGGTTGCAAGAATGGGCTTTGATGCTTTAAATTTGATAACTTACTTCACAGTTGGCTCGAAAGAAGCAAGAGGATGGACTGTAAAAAAAGGCACGAAGGCACCTGCTGGAGCGGGAGTTATTCATACAGATTTTGAAAGAGGATTTATTCGTGCTGAAGTTATATCATACAACGACTACGTCTTGTTAGGTGGAGAGCTTGGGGCAAAAGATGCAGGTAAGCTAAGGGCGGAAGGCAAGGATTATGTAATTGAAGATGGAGACGTAATTCATTTTAGATTTAATGTGTAAAAATTTGATTTAATGTTTAAAATGCCATATCCATCAGATGATTTTTTGCAATACGTTAAAGAAAAACTTTTTTTTAAAGGAAAGATAACCTTTAAAAAGCTTTTTGGAGAGATAGGAGTTTATGCTAATGGCAAAATTATAGGAATAGTTTCCCAAAATGAGCTTTACATTAAAGAGAATGATTTTGTAAAAAAAGGAGAATACTTCTCTTACATGCAAGGTAACGAAAAGAAATATTTAAAGTATAGGAAGGTTGAAATTGAAGACTTAGAAGACATATAAACTCTAAAGAATTTTAACATAAATGAAATTAATGTTTTTCAATACTAATCATCAAAATCACTTGATTTTTATTTTTTTGCAAATACTTTATTTTCATACTTTTTAACATGTATGGTGGAATTATTAAAACAAGAAGACAGAATTTTTAAAAATCTATACGGGCACGAGCCTGTAACGATTGAAGATGCTATTAAAAGAGGGGATTTTGAAGGAATTTCAGAGATTATTTCCAAAGGAAGAAAGGAAATTGTAGAAGCAGTTAAGGCTTCTGGTTTGAGAGGAAGGGGAGGGGCAGGATTTGCTACAGGTTTAAAGTGGAGTTTTGTGCCAAACCCTGAAACTTCAGGTAAGCCTCATTATTTAGTTGTGAATGCAGATGAAAGTGAGCCGGGAACTTGCAAAGATAGAGAGATACTAAGGCATGAACCTTACAAACTTCTTGAAGGTATAATTGTTGCATCTTATGCAATTGGTGCAAAACAATGTTATATTTACATTAGAGGGGAGTATTACAACGAAGCAATGGTGCTTGAAAAGGCCATAGAAGAGGCTTACAAACTAGGGAAATTAGGTAAAAATGCTTGTGGAAGCGGGTGGGATGTTGACGTCTCGGTTCATAGAGGGGCGGGGGCTTACATTTGTGGAGAAGAAACAGCGATGCTTGAAAGCCTAGAAGGTAAAAAGGGGCAACCTCGTTTAAAACCGCCCTTCCCTGCACTTGTGGGGCTTTACGGATGCCCAACTGTGGTTAATAATGTGGAAAGTATAGCCGTTGTTGGGGCGATACTTCGCCGTGGATTTGAGTGGTTTAAAAGTTTTGGAGCCCCTAACAATCACGGAACTAAGGTTTTTGCGATTTCTGGTCATGTAAATCATCCTTGCGTTGTGGAAGAGAAAATGTCTATTCCTTTCAAGACGATTATAGAGGAGTATGCAGGTGGTGTAATTGGTGGCTGGGATAATCTCCTTGCTCTAATTCCCGGGGGGTCTTCCTGCCCTTTAATTCCTGCTTCATCTTGTCAAGATTTATTGATGGATTTTGATAGCACCCGTGCAAAAGGAACAAGCTTTGGAACGGGAGGAATGATAGTTATTGCAAAAGAAGTGAACGGACGCAAAACCGATATAATTGAGTGTATTGCTAGAATTTCTAAGTTTTACAAGCACGAAAGTTGTGGTCAATGCACGCCTTGTAGGGAGGGAGTTTCTTGGCTTTCTAACATTATGGATAGAATGGTAAAAGGAGATTTTGAAGCAAAAGAGATAGATACCTTGCTAAATTTAACAAAGCAGATAGAGGGGCATACTATCTGTGCCTTTGGGGACGCCGCATCTTGGCCTATTCAAGGGCTTATTCGCCACTTTAGAGGAGAGCTTGAAGCGAGGGCGAGGAGGTGATATAAAAGATAATTTTGATATATGGCTTTAATAGAGGAAACGAAGGAAGGTAGGAAGGATGGAAGTTATACTAGACTCTTTGGAAATGAAGAGTTAGGGGCTTTAATTAGCAAAGTTCATGCTACCTCAATTAGAGCAGGAAATTCATTAGAAAGTATATTAAATTCCCATCTTCACATAATGAATGAAGAAGAATATGAAAATTTTATAGAAAATAAATTAACTCCGCATTTAAAGGCAAAATTTGTCATTAATAAAAAATTGATGAAAAAGTTAACAAAATTCATAGAATGTGGTAAAGAACCTGACTATTGTATTT
>JBILVD010000055.1:0-7777 GCA_044370655.1 Candidatus Deianiraeaceae bacterium
CGTTATTGAAATGAAAGATGGAGATACTTTTGATACAAAAAAAGTTGCAGGAGAGATTGCTTCTTTAAAAGAATTTGCTGAAAAATTCAAAGTAAAATTCCCTGAATTTGAAGTCTTTCCTAAATTTTGCTCTTTTAATTTGATTGATAAAAAAAAGATAATTCACGGATTAAAAGGTAAAATCACTGAAGAAATGGCAATGACAGGAGAAGAATTTTGCCAATTGTTTGATATTTCTTATAAAAATATTTTAGAGCAAAGAAAAAGTTTCGCTCCTATAAATTTGAAGTATTTTGTGAGCGAACTTTTAAAAATTCCTGAAGTAAAAAATCTGATATGAAAGAGCTTGAGCCTTATATAAACAAGAAAAACCAAATGGATGGCAGGGATTTGCTTGCAAAAATTCCAAATGAAGCTATAAGCCTTGCATTTTTTGACCCTCAATACAGAGGCATAATGGATAAAATGAAATACGGCAACGAAGGGGCAAGGCAAAAAGAAAGGGCGTTATTAACTCAAATGTCTGAGGAAGTAATTAGAGAATTTATAAAGGAAATTGATAGAGTTTTAAAGCCGTCTGCCCACTTGATGCTATGGGTGGATAAGTTTCACTTAGCAGAAGGCACGCTTCCTTGGACAGAAGGAACAAATCTCAATCTCGTTGATGTTATCACTTGGGATAAAGGCAAGATAGGTATGGGATACCGAACAAGAAGAAAGGCGGAATATTTAATTATTTTTCAAAAACTTCCTAAAAGGGCAAAGGGAGTGTGGCTCGTGCATGATATACCAGATGTTTGGCTTGAGAAAATAAAACTTAACCACCCTCACTCAAAACCTGTGCAATTGCAATCTGCCCTTATCAACGCTACCACAAAAGAGGGGGATTTAGTGTTGGACCCTGCCTCGGGTGGATTTTCCGTCTTCTCTGCTTGTAAAATGCTAAACAGAAGCTTCATCGGTTGCGATTTGGAAGTTAAAGAAGAAGGGAAGCTTTTAATTTAAGATAAATGCTGTATTCTAAGTTGCATTTTTGTGAATGATATTGATGTTGTTAAGTTAGAATTTGAAGCGGTTAAGAAAATTCTATATCCTTGAGTGAACCATCCGTCTGTATTTCCCGCATTAACATCACTTGCTAAATTTATATTAAAATTCATCCAAGTAAAACTTTGATTTATGCCATCTGTACTAGAAATATAATCTCCTCCAAAAATAACATTACTGTCTTTTCTTTGAAAATATATTACAAACTTCCTTTCATTTGAAGAAGAAACGCTACCGTCAGCTCTTATATTTATTGCAAGAGGAGTGTATCTATCTCTAAAACTTGTTGCTTTTATGTACTTCAATCCTCCATCATCTACTATATTAAGTAATGGATTAACTGAGGTGGCTGTGAATTGTGCTATAATTGGGGTTAAATCAACTGGAGTTGTGTTTCCATTTAATAAACCTGTTAAACTTGATGAGAAAAGACTTGAATGTGTTGAATTGCTTGCATTCCATTCTGATTTTCCCGGTAAGTTATTGTTTATTATATTGCTTGCACTTAGATTTGTAATCAAGCTTCCATCAAGTGCGGGATATCTGCCTGAACCATCTAACTGAACTAACTTGTTTGCACTATTAAATGCGTTGCCTGACAATGTGACATCGGGGGAAAGCCTCGCATTTTCTAAAGTGCCTGATTTTATGTTATTTGCGGTTAAACTTGTTGTTTTAACATACTCCGTTGTTGCAAGTTTTTTTGAGTTATCGTTAATACCTGGTGTTACTGAGGTTGGAATAGACTTAAAATCATAACCATCTCCTGCAATTTGATAAACCGAACTTCCGTCTACACTGCCAATAAAAAGTTTTGTTAGCCCTGCGTTTTCTTGTATTGCAAGCTCTCCAGATGTAAGTTGACTTGTGGTAGGCGTTGCGGATGTTCTAGTTCTTTTGATTTTAATTATTTGCGTCATGATGTAAAAAATAAAATATCTTATATTTAAAAAATAATTATCTTGTATGTAAGCAAAATAAAATTATAAAAATATGCTTACAAAGAATGAATACTTAAAATATAATTGTTTAGAAAATCAGTTGTAAAAAATATGAAAAAATTAAATATAAATCTTCTTCTTGTGATAAAAATTGTAAAGTTTTTATTAAAAAAGGTGAAGTAAGTTAAAGTGGTTAAAAAATGGAGGCTTCTGTTGCAAGGTGCCCCCAAAACCCCTAAATAAAGCTAAAGAATTCCGCCCTAAATAAAGGGCAAAACCTTAAACCTAGGCTCAATTAGAGACTAAGCAAAAGCATGAACTTGGTTCAAGCTTGAAACAAAAGAAGCAACAACGTTACTTACTTTAGCTTTAACTTTAGCGAATGCGTTTGCAATGCCATTTATGTGTTTTCCAAAAGATAACGCACTTCTAGACTGCGAGCAAGAACCTTTTTTACGTCTAGCCTGTCGAAAGCTGTTTCACCCCCATAAAGTTTGGTGGAGGTGCTGGGTTCTGCCCCCAGGTCCAAACTAACCTCAAAAAAGCCCGTTTTTTAATTGCTAATAGCAAGTTGCCTTGCAAGTAAGCATAAACTGAATATTGCAAATTTGCAAGCATTATTTGACATTTTTATAGGACTTGCTAAATCATTATAGACATTAACATGATATAATTGTTTATAAAAGAATGTAGGTTTTGTGGTAGAAAAAGAATAGTGAAGGATGGATTTATGGAAGGGAAGCAAAGAAAGGGAGGCGAAGATAGAAAAATATGATAGTGATTCTGAATCCAATGATTCTTTGTTTTCTAATTCTGATTCTGAATCCAATAAAGAAATTACAATAAAAGCATATAGTTAAAAAAGCAGAGATATCTTTAGTTGAATCTTTTAATTGTAGACTTAGAAATTATCTTGCTAGATTAAAAAGAAGGACTTTAGTTAAAGTAAGAATATAGATATGTTAAGGCTTAGTATTATAACTTGCAAGATTAAAAGCTCAAGTATTATGATTTTGCTTCATAAGGAGGAGGTATTATCTATAATTATTTAGCAAGTCCTTTTATAGCTTAACATTGAAAAATCTACTCAATAATAGTATATTTACACTCCCCAGAAAGCACTTTTTGCAACGCTTTCTCTTGTTTGATAGAAAACACAATAATTGGCATTTTTCTATCTCTTGCCATTGAAACGGCGGTTATATCCATCACTTTTAAGTTTTTTTCAATTAATTCTTTATGAGAGATTTTATCAAACCTTATTGCCTCTTTTTCAAGTTTTGGGTCAGCGGAATAAATGCCATCTACACTAGTACCTTTTAACATAAGGTCGCACCCAATTTCTAAGCTACGGAGAGTTGCTGTTGTGTCTGTTGTAAAGAATGGATTTCCCGTCCCTGCTGCAAAAATTACAACTCTTCCCTTTTCAACATGTCTTATAGCTCTTCTTCTTATATAAGGCTCGCAAACTGCCGTAATTGGAATAGCGGACTGCACTCTAGCAGGCACACCTTCTTGCTCTAAAATATTTTGAAGTGCAATTGCATTCATTATTGTTGCCATCATTCCCATATAATCCGCAACTGATCTATCCATTCCCATCTTCTCACCATACACACCTCTGTATATATTTCCACCGCCAACAACAAGGCAAATTTCAAGCCCAAGAGACATAGCAAATTTAATGTCATTTGCAATCTCTCTCATAACTTTTACATCGTATCCGTGAATTTGCTCGCCCATTAGGCATTCTCCCGAGATTTTATACAATATTCTTTTACATTTTTTACCATTTACTGTAATCATATCAGTTTTCAAAAATATTTTTTACAAATTCTTCAGCGTGAAATGGACTTAAATCGTTTAAATCCTCACCAACTCCAACAAAATAAATGCCTAAATCAAGTTCGTTTGCAATAGAGAGAACTGCCCCCCCTTTAGAAGAGCTATCTAATTTTGTAATGCAAAGACCGTCAAGTTTTATAAATTTTGCAAACTCTCTACCTTGAGAAATAGCATTCTGTCCAGCACTTCCATCAATAACCAAAAGGCTAATGTCAGGCTTTTCTAGGTTGATTTTGCGAATAACAAACTGCATTTTAGAAAGCTCGTCCATTAACGCCTTATTTGAGTGCAATCTACCTGAGGTATCAATTATAAGGACGTCAAACTTCTCCTCCACTGCTCTTTTTACACTTCTATAGCAAACAGCGGAAGGATCCTCCCTTTCTTTCAATCTCTTTTCAATGCTAATTCCTGCTTGCTTCACCCACGCTTCTAACTGCTCTGTTGCGGCAACTCTAAAAGTATCGCATGCCCCAACAAGCACCTTTTTGCCCTCTAAAGCAAATTTATTTGCTAACTTTCCAATTGTTGTTGTTTTTCCACTTCCGTTAACGCCAGCAATGAAAATGACAAATGGAGTATTAGATTGTTCTATTTTTAGAGACCTTTCCTTTGGTTTTAAGATGGATATAATTTTAGAAGAAATTTGCTCTTTTACCTCATCTGCCGTTTTTAGCTTTGAAAGTTCAGGAGTTATTATCTTACTTACAATACTAAAGCTTGCGTCAGCATTAATTAAGGCTTCTTCAAAATACTCTATCACCTGCTCTGGAAGGAGAGTTTTTTTTGTAAAAATCGTTTTAATTTTGCTAAAAATAGACATGATTTTTTAAGCATTGTTATTTTCTTTTGAGTATAGTTTGGATATATCCTTACCTGTTTCTTGGTCTACAAATTTTAAGCTTAATTTTACTTCACTATCTTCTTTTGCAGAAAGCACTTTCGCCTTAACCTTTTCTCCAACACGGAAGACGTCATCAATTCTATCAAATCTACTATAAGATATATCATAACCATAAACGTATCCGCTTGCTCCGTTATCAAGTTTTATAAGTAGGTATCCATCAAGAATCTTTTTCACAATTCCCCCATAAATTACACCTTCATCTAGAGGAGGTCTTTCTTCTTTTGGAGGGTTAACAATGCTGTCAATCAACTTAACTGCCAATTCAACACTTTCATCTTCAAGGGCAGAAATTTTAATCACACCACCTTGCTTTGCAATATCAATGTTTGCACCTGTTCTTGCACAGATGTCTTTAATTACAGAACCACCAGCACCAATAACAAGTTTAATTGCATTTTCAGGCACTGTCATAACCTTCATTTTTGGCGTAGCCTTTGGTTCTGGTTTTGGAGCTTTTGCTATACCTTCTTTCATTTTATTCATGATATGAACTCTACCAGCTTTTGCCTGCTCTATAGCCTCACGTAAAATTTCAGGAGTTATGCCACGAATTTTAATATCCATCTGAAGAGCGGTTATTCCATCTTCCGTTCCTGCTACTTTAAAGTCCATATCTCCAAGAGAGTCTTCATCTCCTAAAATATCAGAGAGAACGGTGAAGTCATCTCCTTCTTTTACAAGCCCCATTGCAATTCCTGCAACTAACTTCTTCATAGGAACTCCAGCAGAAAGTAGCCCTAAAGAAACGCCACAAACGGTTGCCATTGAGGAAGAACCGTTGCTTTCTAGAATGTCTGAAACGGCACGTATTGCAAATGGGTAGTCGTCTTTTGGAGGAAGCATATTGCGAAGAGCTTTTTTTGCTAAGTTACCATGACCTATCTCTCTTCTTCCAGGTGCTCCAAACCTTGCAACTTCACCGACGGAAAATCCTGGGAAGTTATAGTGAAGTGTAAATCTATCGTATTCAAGACCAAAAGCCATAGTTTCTACCATCTGTTCGTCTTTTTCATTTCCTAGGGTAATTGAAACTAAAGCTTGCGTTTCTCCTCTTGTGAAAAGTGCCGAGCCATGAGCAGTTGGAAGAATTGAAAGTTCAGCTAAAATAGGGCGAATATCGGTTTTTGTTCTACCATCTATTCTTTTATTTTCAAAGACGATTTTTTTTCTTACGACTTTTTTCTCTAAATCTTTGAAAAGTTTTTCAATTTTTTTAACTTCCTTAGGCTCTGAGTTTTCTGTTAAAAACATTGCCTTTACTTCAGTTTTAATTGCTTCAAGCTCTTCCCTTCTTTCTCTTTTTGCCATTAAATCAAAAGCGTGAGAAACTCTTTCCGTGAAATGAGATGACATTTTTTCCTCAATTTCGGCTGTTTCGTAGACTGGTAGCTCAAGTGGATTAATTCCCTTAAAACCATTTACCCTTCCTGCAAATTCGTCAATAAAGTCTATAAGTTTTGCATTTTGCCCCATTGCAAACTCAACTGCTTTCATCATTTCTTCCTCTGTTAGTTCATATGCTTCGCTTTCCACCATTAAAACCGACTTTTTGGTAGAAGAAACAAACATATCAAGTTTAGACTTCTTTAAAAAGCTGGAGGAAGGATTTACGATAAATTCTCCATTTATATAACCTAGTTTTACCCCTGCAACGGTCTCATAAAATGGAATTTGAGTTGTTCTAAGAGTGGCAACTGCACCAATTAAAGCTATAAATTCAGGATTTGTGTCTGGCTCATATGAGAATACGGTGCAAGCAACCTGAACTTCATTTAGAAAATGCTCGTCAAAAAGTGGACGGATTGTTCTATCTATTAATCTTGAAATTAAAATTTCTCCTTCATTTGGTTTTGTTTCTCTTTTGATGAAACCTCCAGGAATTTTACCAACAGCGTGATATCTCTCCATGTAAGCCACTGTTAGAGGGAAGAAGTCGTTCACTACTTCAGTTCCTTTTTGATAAACAACAGTGCATAAAATTTTTGTCTTTCCGTAAGAGACCATAACCGCCGAATCTGCTTGCCTTGCTAGCTTTCCATACTCTAGCACTAGCTTTTTTCCTGCAAATTCCAACTCTTGTGTTATTATATTAAACATAAAAAATCGTCATAATAAATTTGTTATAAACATATAAGATTAATTTTTATTAAAAGCAAGTTTTTATTTGAAGCAAAACTTTAATTTGTTTTTTTGACCTGAGATGTGAGGTTATTAGGTTGTATTTTTCAACCTTTTACTCACACCCTTCAGTTCTTTTTTGGCATATTTATGGGATTTTTAAACTTTTATATAAAATTTTCATAATAGGTGCCATCATTTTTTTAGGTCTCCTTAAATTTTTAAGGAAAATTTTTAGAGAGTATTATATAAATGTGAGGTATGGAAGCAAAAAGTGAGAAATTTTTGAAAAAAGATATTTTTTCTTGGATTTGTTGTTAAAATTGATAATTAAATTTTCTTTCCTTCATTTCTTTGTTGTTGAATGAAAGAGATTTGCGTTAATAATTAAAATTAGATTTTTATTTTCTAAAGATAAGAAATTCTTTTAAAAAAAGCAAAAAGAGGCGAATTTAATGCAATTGCAGAAAAGCCCTCCATTATAAACTTTTCTGGCTCGTTACTTGCAGGCTTTAAGCTAACTTGCATGCTTTAAGCAGAATTAAACGCTACATTTAGTAACGGCAAAATAGGTAAAGACGAAAATGAAATTACACTAAAAAAACGCTTCAAATTAAGGGAAGTTAATTACTGACTTTAATGATAAATTTATAAATTAGCTTAAATAATTTGCGTGGGGCGAGAAATAATGGCAAGCAAGAATTTATGTTTATTTGCTTAGGTTAATCACACAATAACGAGGAATAAAGAAATAAAAGACCTCGGTAAAATAAAACTTTTTGCGTGATTTGTATTGCTTAGATTGTAAAAAGTCAAGTAAAATTAATTATTGCTTTATGGACTTGCTAAATAATTACAGATAATACCTCCTCCTTATTAAGCAAAATCATAATACTTGAGCTTTTAATCTTGCAAGTTA
>JBILVD010000066.1:0-6044 GCA_044370655.1 Candidatus Deianiraeaceae bacterium
AAGGTAATTTCAATTTCTTTATTATTTTTTACATTAACAGTAACATTAACTTTTTTTTCTGATTGATTATAAACTGCTGAAGCAGATGTATCATCAGAATTTCTTGCATCTATAGAAAAGGGTGATTTATTAAAATCCTCTTCATCAATATTTGTTTTTCCACCAATTTTTGCACCATCTTGCATTTCTTTAAGAGTGAATTTCTTAGCTTGATCTTTGCTTGCAACCCATTCGCCTTTCCCATCTATTTCCGCAAGATACTCAGTTTGACCATTTTCACCTGTTTTACTCACAGTCCATATCCTGTGCCTGTCCTCTTCCTCCTTCGCCTTCTTCTTCCCCTCCGCCTCTATTCTCGCCTTCTCCTCCTCCTTCTTCTTCCCCTCCGCCTCTATTCTCGCCTTCTCCTCCTCCTTCGCCTTCTCCTTCTCCTTCTCCTGTTGTGCTTTGAATATTTCCAATTTTAGTCCTATTTCTTGTTCGGTATTAACGTAAGTATTCACCCTTTCTGTATCACCACCTGTTTCTTTATAATTACCAATATCAGTTTTATTAACATTTTCAAAGTTATACTTCTGAACTTTTCCACCTTTAATTTCAACTAGATCGTCTCCATCTTTAAATAATATAGAGCTATTTTCACCTTGTAATTCTTGAATTTTTTCAGCAAAAGTTTTCACTGACCCTTCTTTGGGAGCAATAGTTAATCCTGAAACTTCACCCTCATTAATATTCAATTTTATCTCGTTTTCATTTTCAACAATAATGAATGTTAACTTTCCTGTCTCACTTGATGCTACTTTTAATGAATTACCTTCAGCTAAGGTAATTTCAATTTCTTTATTATTTTTTACATTAACAGTAACATTAACTTTTTTTTCTGATTGATTATAAACTGCTGAAGCAGATGTATCATCAGAATTTCTTGCATCTATAGAAAAGGGTGATTGATTAAAATCCTTTTGATTAATATTTTTGTTTCCACCAATTTTTGCACCATCTTGCATTTCTTTAAGAGTGAATTTCTTAGCTTGATCTTTGCTTGCAATCCATTCGCCTGTCCCATTGTTTTCCGCAAGATACTCAGTTTGACCATTTTCACCTGTTTTACTCACAGTCCATATCCTGTGCCTGTCCTCTTCCTCCTTCTGTTGCGCTTTGGGTTTCGGTTTTGATTGCATTTTCTCCTCATTCCCACCTGATTTTAAAGTAGGATCTACTTCAAGTTTTCTTTCTTGAATTAATCTATTTACTTCTTGTGTAATAACATTATCCTTAGGAAGTATTGCTCCAAACATTCCAACGCCTGCGTCATTGGCATCAAAATTATCAAATCCCCTCATTATTCCACCAGTATATTTTATAGTAAATAATCGTATATTCATACTATTTGCAGCTTCTTCAATTTGTGTCCTTGAATCTTGAATAATCGGTTTTATTTTGCCCTCAATTTTATTTTTCACTTCGTCGTTAGCTTCATTTGTCTTAATACCGTTCAATATTTGATTTATTTTCTGATAATTCTTTTCTAATGATTCTTTTAATTTGTCACATATCTTTCGTTTGTATTCTACACCCAATTTTTGATTTACACCTGATGGTGGAGTATTAAAAATTACTTTTTCCCGCTTTACTTCTAGCGTTGAACTTATATCACTTTTCCTTGAAGTGTCTACTTTAGCTTTGTTTGATGAATTTTTCAAATTGTTCATATAATTTCTATTAGATATTTATAATATAATATACTCTAACACATTTTTTTATCTTTGTCTAGTGAAAAAAGTAAAAATAAATTTTTTGAAAAATTACTAATTTAAGGTGTTTATCCTATATTTAAAGAGATTTTTAATTTATCTTCTTTTAAGGAGGTGAGTAAGGGAGGTTTTTTTAACAGTAAGATATTTAAAGCGACTTCCTTCCCTCTACCGCAGGCTTCTTATTTTCTATCACCTGCTGCGTATAATCTATTCCATTTTTTTCATACATACCTTTTAAAATATTTAATTTTTCAATATCCTCTTTCTTTATCGCATCCACAATATTTCTCTCTGCTTCGTTAAGAATAAAATTAGCGTTTTTAATACTCTCCGGATCAAAATTCTTAACTTGGGTATGTGTTTCAATTAAATGATTCATCGAGCTAACAGAAAGACAAATGGTTTTAAAATCATTCATATCTTTAATTTGATTTGGATATTTATTTTTAAAATAATCTTCAATCCTCATTTGTTCTATCTCTTCTTTACTATTTTTCAATATTCCATTCAATTTAATTATCTCTTTAGCATAATTTTCAACCTGTCTTGTAAGGTTTTCAATGTTAATTGTTGATATAGAGCTTTCTATTAATCTATCAAGCGAATTTAGGTTTATGTTTGCTAAGTTGTTTCTGTTTTTTTGATTGATAAAATCATCCTCACCATAAAGAAATATCTTAGCATTGTTAAGCGTGTTTGGAAGTGATGAGACAATTGTTTTTGCAATTTTGCCAATTCTAGTCTCATCTTTTATTTTTACAATTTTTTCCGCACTATTATGAATATTTTTTACAATAAATCCAATCACACCCGCCACCGCAACAACGCCTGTTGGAATAGCAGGAATAGTTACGCTTGTTAAGAAAGTTACCCCCGCAAGCAATGCAATAGTTGAAACCGAAATAGCAGCCGACAACCACTTTTTAGACCTAATCTCCCTTACCTCTTCTGCCGTCTCATTAAATTTTTGAGCTTCACAAAGGTATTTACCTATCTTATCATAATGAGATTGTTTTTCAAAATCAATTAGTTTTGCAAAACTCTCATTACTAGAAAGTTTATCCAAAGAAGATATAACATTCTTCAAGTTTAAAGCCGTATTATTTTTTTCCTTACTTTCCTTCCCAAGAATATTTTTAATATTTTCGTCAAAAAATCTTGCTATTTCTAGGTTTTTGTAAAAATTTTTCTCTTTTATCTCGCTAATTAAAGGTTGATAAAAATCTTTCATTGGAGTGTTTTTGTTAGCCATAAAAGTTAAATTAATTTGCTTTTATCTTTCGACTGCGTAAGTTTCCTCCCCACCCACTTTTTTCAATCTTTTGGAGAGTGTTAAAACCTCACTACCCTTATCTGGAACCGGAGAAATATCTAGAGTACCATTCTCAACACTTGAAGGCAAGTTTTCTTGCTTCAATTTCATCATTTTATATGAAACAACCAACTTCAATTGCCTTGAGTCGCTATATAACTTTTCCAGATCAATCCCTTCAAATTTAGGTTTTTCTCCTTTTTCCCTCAGCTCCGTATTAATTTGTTGCATATCATTGAATATTTTATCTTTAGTCATATCCGGATGTTTAATATCAAACAACAAAACAGCCACCTTCTTTTCCTCATTTTCATACTCCTTCGTGTTTGTTGCATTTGCTAATTTTTTAACTTGAGTTTCAAGGCTAGAGATAAGGCTACTTTCTCTATACAACTTCTTAAAGTTCTTCCTTAAAATTTCTGCATTTTTATCAATACTCCTCTTAAAATCATCTAAATCATTAATTTTATTTTTTAAACCCTTACCCAATGGATCAAAAAAATTCAATGCATCAAAAAAATTCCCATCAGAATTCTTTTTATACCCAAGCTTGCCAAGCTCATGATTTATGATAGATGCAAAACTTGGTTTTGTTTCTATAGCCTTAAAAAATTCTTCCTTCCCCTTTTCACTAAGTACAGTCTTGTCCTGTTGAATATCGTTTATTCTATCTTCAAGCTTCCCGTTAATTTTTTCATCTTCTGATATCTTATTTAAAGCCTTTTCAACCGAGGTTTTAGAAGAAGCCAAAAAAAGCTTTTTAAAAAATCCACTCTTTTTCTGCTCCTGCTCAATTTTACGTTTTTTCTCCTCCAATTTATCTTTTGTATTTTTTTGAGAAGTCAAATAATCTTCACTCTTTTTTATCAAATCATCTGTTATACTCTCAAAACAATCTGTTTTTTGCCCTTCAAGATATATTAAATTTTTATTTAACACTTCCAACTCCTCTGTTAATTTATCGTTAATAGAAGAACTACCATTGATCGAATTTAGCTTGCCTTTCACTTCCATTATCCTTTGTTTCGTGATTTCTTGAGAAGACTTAACAAACGCAAGCTTCTCTTTTAAAGCAATAAAATTAGATGAGCTAATGTTCTTAAGTGAATTTGCGTTAGCTTTATGATAAGCTTTATGGAAATTTATGCACAAATTAGAAAGTTTGTTATTGTGAGTGTTATTAGATTCGTTAAAAAGTGATCCTATTTCAAGTGTAAGTTGTTTTTTTTCAGTTTCTCCAGAAAAAAATCTACTTTTAGTTTTTAAGTATTTCACAATAGGAGCCTGTGTCGTTTTCAAAGCCAACGAACCAAAAGATTTAGCTTGAGAAAACCCCTTAGAATCTCTAAAATTCTTGAGTCTTTCCTTAAATTCTAAAGCATACTTACTAACCTGATAATTGTCCATATACGCATTTCTCAATCCTTCCACCTTATTATAACTTCGCTGTAGAGCACTCTCTTGAGCGGTAAAAAAATTACCAAATCTTTTCAAATTAAGCGTAATCTGGTTTCTTGCCATATTTAGGTTATTTTAATTCAATTATATAATATCATTATTTTTAACTATTGTCAACGACTATTCAAAAAATCTCTAACTTGTATCAAATTTTTACCTTCTGGTTTAATCAAAATAGGGGATATAAAACCGTCTTTTAACTCCAAGTCTAAAGGCGTATTACGAATTTTAGAAGCCTCCGCCTTTACAACCTTAATTCTTTTTCCATTATAAAAGAAAAAACAATATCCATATGATGCAAAAGCACGAATTTTATTGATTGCCTGCATAGTTGTTAAGTTTGAAGTCAACTCTAATTCTTCTTTAGAGATTTTAGAAGCGTAAGTTGTTTTTGAGTTATCCTGAACCTCCCCTTGAACAAGATTTACAAGGCTTGATATCGCATCTGGAAGGATTTCTGCCCCAATTTGTGCAAATTTTTTGTGCAGGTCTAAGGAAGTTTCTTCATGTTGGATATGATACTTTCGAAACGATAGCACATCTCCATCATCAAGCCTAGGTGTCATTTTTATCACACATACTCTAGTTAAAGTCTCTCCCGCTTCCAAGGTTCGCTCTATAGGAGAGGCTCCGCGAAACTTTGGCAAATCAGAAGGGTGTATATTTAAAAAACCATATTTTGCCTTTTCAAGAACACTCTTAGATATAATAGCGCCATATGCAACAACAACTCCAACATCAAATTCATTTGGAAGCTCTTCTATTTTCGGTCTTGACGAATGTACAACATTTAAACCTAACTTCAAAGCCTCCACCTCAATTGCACTTGAAGTCAGCTTTTTACCTCTACCTGCTTCTTTTGGCGGATTTGTAAAAACTAGCAAAACATTATGATTTTTAGCTAAAAACCTTAAAGCTTCAATTCCAAAAGATGAAGTCCCAAAAAAAACAATCTTCATTTTACCATTCCAATGCCCCCTTTTTCCACTCATATGCAAAACCTAAGGTCAAAACAGCAAGAAAAATCATCATAGAAATAAAGCCAAAAACCCCAATTTGCTTTAAGGTTACAGCCCAAGGAAACATAAATGCAATTTCTAAGTCAAAAATAACGAATAAAATTGCAACAAGGTAGAATTTAATGTTAAATTTATCAGGACGAACCTCCCCAATAGGCTCAAAACCACATTCATATGGAGTTATCTTCTCTTTATATTGATTTTGCGAGCCTGTTATCTTTGCAATAAAAACTGGCAACAAAACAACTGCTCCCGAAATTACTCCCGCAATTAACATATGTAGCAGGATTGATAAATAAGAAATCTCCATCTTCAATAATTATAAAATACATATTATTTCTTAAAACAAAAATTTTACTAGTCAAGAAGTTTTTTAGATAGATTTTCAGGCATTCAAAATCATTAACATACATTATTTAATTTTTTAAACAACAACTTTAGGCTTAAGAAAGTCATTTCAATGGATTTTGAATATCGTTTGGTTTTTCTCTTAAATCG
>JBILVD010000012.1:0-20218 GCA_044370655.1 Candidatus Deianiraeaceae bacterium
GATTGTAAAAATAGAGGTAAGTTGCAGACTATTCATATATCCTTTAAAAAGTTATTGTTTTCAATTTAAGGTTTTATTGGAAGATGTTAGTTTGCAACTGGTTTCTTAAACGAAGTTGGGGTTAATAAATAAAAAATTAATAACTTTATTTATGCCAAATTGTATCAAATTATTTAACCTAATAGATAGACTATTACACCCAAAATCTCAACAACCTTCACAAAAAGAAAACCTCCCCCCATCAATACAATTAAATAGTGGCAACAGTGACACCGTAAAAATTAAGAATGTAGAAAACAAGTTCGATTTAACAAAGCTTCGATTCAATACTTTAAAACTTCCTAACAACAATAACACCGGGAATAATAATAAAAACAATTGCTCTTTTGTTTGCAAACCAAGACCCACAATATTCGGGATTTTTCCAGATAACAGAACCGACATCACAACTCCCAACGATCAAACCCTCCGTATAAACAGCAATGATAATGGCGACGTAAAAATTAAGAATGCAAACAACTTTCCTCTTGCTCACAAAAAAAGATCAAGACCCACAATATTCGGGATTTTTCCAGATAACAGAACCGACATCACAACTCCCAACGATCAACAAAAAAAATACCAAATAACAAGCCTATAACCCTCAAACAACCCTAACTTCAATCACCAACATCACCAAACTTTCTCACATCTACCACTCTTAACAAGCCTTACAATTACAAAAAACACTCCCAAAAGCCTAGCCATTATTTCAAACAAGCCCCAATACTTCCTTTGCAAAATGCTTGACAAATAAATCAAAAGCCTTTACATCAAGCTTATTAGAAATTTTTAAAGCAAATTATGTATAAACTACCATCAGGCAACCTAAACCTCGCTTCAATGCAAAATGAGGTGCTGGAAAAATGGAGGAAGGAAGGCTCATTTAAGGCGAGCATATCAAATAGAAACGGGGCGGAGGAATTCGTGTTTTATGATGGCCCCCCCTTTGCAAATGGGCTTCCGCATTATGGGCATTTACTCACGAGTTATATAAAGGATAGCGTTGCGAGGTTTCAAACCATGATAGGTAAAAAAACAGAGAGAAGATTTGGGTGGGACTGCCACGGACTGCCCGCAGAAATGGAGACGGAAAAAGAGCTGAAGGTTAGTGGTAGGACGCAAATTATACAATATGGCGTAGATAAATTCAACGAAGCTTGCAGAAAATCTGTTATGAAATACTCCACAGAATGGCAGGAATATATTGAAAAAGCTGGTAGATGGGTAGACTTTGAGGAAGACTATAAAACAATGGATACTCCCTACATGGAAAGTGTTTTATGGGGCTTTAAAGAGCTTTACAAAAAAGGCTTGATTTATGAGGATTTTAGAGTTATGCCCTATTCTTGGAAGTGCGAAACTCCACTCTCTAATTTTGAAACAAGAATGGATAACTCCTATCGCTCTCATTCAAGCAAAACTGCCATTGTAAAGTTTTCACTGGAGGAAAGCCCCAAATTCCCCAAAATAAAATTGAGTGCTTTGATATGGACTACAACTCCTTGGACGCTTCCCTCCAATCTTGCTATTGCAGTAGGGGAGAAGATAGACTACGTAGCTCTTAAAGTAGGGGAAAATGAGGGCGTTATTGTTGCAAAAAAACTTGCTTCAAAATTTGAAAAGGAGCTAGGAAGTGAAGTTTTGCTTGAGTTTAAAGGGGAGGAGATTTTTGGGCTTAAATACAAACCTCTCTTTGACTTCTTTAAAAATCACGAAAATGCCTTTCAAATCATTCATGGGGATTTTGTGGAAGATGAAGGCGGGACAGGTCTCGTTCACATCGCCCCAGGTTTTGGTGAAGACGACTGGGAAGTTTGCAAGAAATATGGAATTAAAATCGTCTGCCCTGTAGACGACGCAGGCAATTTCACGGCGGACTTACCTCCATATCCCCTTCCCCATTCAGAGAGGCTTTCTTTCACTCCCGTTTTAAAAAAGCACGAAGGTTTAATTAAAAACCTACTACAAAATCACACTGAAATGCACTTTGAGGGGGCAGAAAGTTCATCAAAATTCTATCAAAATCACGAGGAGAAATTTGGACATGCTCCCATGATTATGGTTTTGAGAGAGACAGGGGAGGAGATAGGTCTTGCTGGTTTTTTAGCCCACAATCCAAACCTTGAGTTAAAGGAGGGAAATATAGAAATTCTCTGCTTTTTAAAGCCCGAATATCAAAAAAAAGGGCTAGGGAAGGAGGCAATGAGCTTTTTTGCAAAAACCGCCTTCACAAAGCTTAGAGCAAAGTCTGTTATTGCCGTGATTTATGGCAAAAATGAGGCTTCTACAAAAATGCTAAAATCTATTGGCTTTGAAGAGGCGGAAGAAGTTCTAGACCCCCGAACAAATACAAGTGTAATGAAATTCACTTTAAGCAAAAATCCCCTACAATTCTCTTCACAAAATTTACAATTTAGAAGAAAAAGCATTCAAGAATTCACAGAAGAGGGCTTCACAAACGAGGGCTTCACAAACGAGGGCTTTGCTATCTATCAAAATTCCAAGATTATTGGAGAGGCAGAAATTGCAAAAGACACTCTTAATTTTTTCTTTAAAGACGAGGTAGAGGAAGATGTAAAGATGGAGGCATTAAAAGAAATGTTATTCAAATTTGCATTTATGGAAGTAAAAACCTCTCAATTTTCACAAACATTGAAGCATCTAGGCTTTTTTGAAACAAAAGGAGAAGCAGGTAGATACAAACGCCCCTCAGACGTCTTAAACCTTGCAAATAAACAGGTTTTTGAAACAAATGAAGATATCATCTCATTTTTAAAACAGATGGGAGTTCTTATAAAGCAAGAGCAGTATATTCACAACTACCCACACTGCTGGAGGACGGACACTCCACTAATTTACAAAGCGGTTTCAAGCTGGTATGTTGAGGTTTCTCGTTTTAAGGAAAGAATGGTAGAGCTAAACAAGAGTATAAATTGGATGCCAAGCCACATAAAAGACGGGCAATTTGGTAAATGGCTTGAAAATGCAAGAGATTGGTCAATTACAAGAAACCGCTTCTGGGGCACTCCCGTCCCTGTTTGGAAGGTTGTAAGCAAAAGCACGGGCGTTGAAATTTCCGCTAAAACTCTCTCAAACACAACCCTAAAAAGCTTCCTTTCAAGCCTCCCTAAAAACCCATCAAGTGCAGAATTTTGCAATGCTAAGGTGCGTTTTGAAAGCGGAGAGGAAGTCTTCCTGCCTTCTATGGCGGACGTAAAGCAGATGATAGAGCAGGGCAAAGGGGAAGAAAAGGCGGAAATAAGCTGGAAGACGAATTATATCTTTGGTAGCATAGCAGAACTCGAAGCATTTTTTAACAAAAAAGTAGAAAATCTTCATCGCCCATTTATAGATGAGCTAAAAATTACTCACCCACAAGATGAAAACGTAGAAATTGTGCGAGTGAGCGACGTTTTAGACTGTTGGTTTGAAAGCGGAAGCATGCCTTTTGCCTCCATTCACTACCCCTTTGAAAACAAGGAATGGTTTGAAACTCACAACCCAGCAGACTTTATAGTGGAGTATGTTGCCCAAACAAGAGGTTGGTTTTACACCCTCATGGTTCTTGGAACTGCAATTTTTGACAAAGCTCCATTTAAAAATTGTCTTTGCCACGGAGTTATTCTAGACGCAAATGGGCAGAAGCTCTCTAAAAGGCTAAGAAACTACCCAGACCCACTAGACGTTTTTAACACATTCGGGAGCGACGCCATGCGTTTCTTCCTACTTTCCTCACCCGTGGTTTCAGGGGGAGACTTAAATATATCCAAAGATGGAGCGGAGATAAGAGATGTTGTAAGGCTTGTGATTAAGCCGATATGGAACGCCTACACCTTTTTTGCCATGTATGCAAATGCAGATGAAATAACCGCTCAACACTCCACCAAATCGCAGGACTTGATGGATAGATATATTCTCTCTAAATTTGAAATTTTCGCAAAAAATATGAGGCTAAACCTTGAGGAGTATAAATTTGCAGAAAGTTGTAAGGAGATTGAAGCCTTCATTGACGTGCTAAATAATTGGTATATAAGGAGAAACAAGGAGCGTTTTTGGAAAACACAGAAAGATAAAGACAAACAAGAGGCATACAACACTTTGTGGACGGTTCTTTGTGAATTTGCAAAGGTCATATCCCCCATCCTCCCTTTCACCGCCGAAAGCCTTTATCAAAATTTAATCTAGGTTTAAAAAGACTAGAATACAGAGGATATGAAATTAGCGGAGGTTAACTATACACGATATACATCATATCTCTAAATCATGCATAATACCAAGTCAATAAGTTCGTATTGATTTTCATATTTGTATCTATGATTTATATATACTTTCTACTATATACATTAATATGATATACCTAATTTATATACGATATACATCATATCTCTAAATCATGCATAATACCAAGTCAATAAGTTATTACATTACACCTAATGCAAAATCTTCTTTACTCACTACACCCACATTAACTATACATAACTAACTTATATGCCATATATATCCACTCACAAATGCTAGTCAACGGTGACAGATTTTGCAAGACCACGAGGTTTGTCCACATCATTTCCAAGCAAGAGGGAGACTTTATAGCTCATCAATTGAATGGGAAGTGCATACAAAATTGGGCTTGAAATATCGTCGTAGTCCCCAAATATTGAAGTGTCTACAAAATAGCTGGCTTTTTCGTGATGGGAGTTGGAGATCATTGCAATTTGTGCCTCTCTAGCGGAGATTTCTTCCAGTGAAGAGGAGATTTTGTCATACAAAAAGTCCGTATTTGCAATTGCAATTACTAAAGTGTTTTTGTCTAAAATTGCGATTGGTCCGTGTTTTAACTCTCCAGCAGGAAAGCTAAGAATTGGCACATAAAATAGCTCCTGTGTTTTCAAGGCTCCCTCAAGGCAAACTCCATAAAACGCACCTCTTCCAACGTAGATTATCTTTAAATTGTTTTTAATTTCCGTTGCAATTTTCTCACACAGGTTGTCAAGCATTAAATTTAGGGATCTATCTTCCAAAAACGCCTCCATTTTGTTTGGAATGAAGTGTATCTTCTCCTGCATTATCTTTGAAAGCTCATCTTTTGAAAAAAGGCTTTTGTCAAATGCAATTTTAAGGGAGAGTAAAGCAAGGGAGAGCAACTGTGATGTAAAGCTTTTGGTTGCCGCAACGCCTATTTCTGGGCCACAGAAGCATTCTATGTAAAAGTCGCACATTTTGGCAATTTGGCTATGCACAACATTAACAATTGCAAGTGTTTTAGAGGATTTAGTCTTGTTTTCTTTAACGTATTTTAGAGCGTTCATTGTGTCTGCCGTTTCCCCAGATTGTGAGATGAAAATATAAAGAGTGTCTTCAAGATTGAAGTTTGTGTTTTGGTATCTAAATTCCGAGGCAATATTTACCGAGGTTTCAACGTTTGAATACTTCTCAAGCCAGTTTTTCGAAATTAAACCTGCATTATAGGAGGTTCCGCAGGCTATAATCTTAACAAATTTAAAGCGGGAGAGTTCGTAGTTAAATTGAGGGAAGGATATCTCTCCAAGAGCAACATCGTAGTGATTTATTAAATTTGTTCTCATAGCACCAGATTGCTCGTGAATTTCCTTTAACATATGGTGAGGATAGCTCCCTTTTTCAACGTCGTTTGCCGTCACCCTTATTTCCTCCTTTTGTTTTTGAATTTCTTGCCTATTTGAGTTGTAAATTGTTATTTTATCAGGGGAGGCAACAATCATCTCGTTATCATCAATATAAGAGACCTCACTTGCAAGCCCAGCAATTGCGTAGACATCACTTGCAATAAAGTTTTTTTGGGAGCCATACCCCACAACCATAGGGCTTGAACGCTTAATTCCATAAATTTTGTTGTCATTTTTAAAAATTACTACAATTGCAAAAGAGCCGTGAAGAATAGACATCAACTTTTGCAAGGCTTCAAGCTTAGAAAGACCTTTTTTTATTAAGTCGTAAAGTTGAATCATAGCAACTTCAGTGTCTGTTTGAGACTTAAAAGAGTATCCTTTAGAGATTAAGTCTTCCTTTAATTTCGCATAATTTTCAATAATTCCGTTATGAACTAAGGAGAGCTCCTCATTTCCGTGCGGGTGTGCGTTTATATAACTAGGAACGCCGTGAGTTGCCCATCTTGTATGCCCTATCGCAGTTAAAACTCCAGTCAAATTTTGAGTGTTTTTTTCAACAACTTCAACTCTTCCTTTAAATTTTCTACACTCAATTTCGTCCTCTAAAACAAACGCTATTCCAGCGGAGTCATATCCTCTGTATTCCAATCTTTTTAAACCTAAAATAACATCTTTTGTTATATCTTCATTACCAGAACACGCAACAATTCCGCACATTTTTCAACACAACTATTTCAATAATATAGCAGTTAAAACCTAAAGTTTTTTATTGTCAAGTAATAAATTAAAAAAAAATTAAAAAAAAAGCTTGATTTTAACAATTCCCAATTTAAACTATTTTTCAGTTAGAAATTAATTTTTTGTTTTATGAAAAATGTATCAGAGAGAGTGATTAGCCTAGTTGCTGAGCATCTAGGGGTGGAGAGTTCAAAATTTAATTTGAAATCTAATTTTACAGACGATTTAGGGGCAGACAGCCTAGACACAGTTGAACTTGTGATGGCTTTTGAAGAAGAGTTTGGCATTGAAATACCAGATGAAGACGCAGCTACAATTAAAACAGTTGAGGACGCAATTGTTAAAATTGAGGCAAAGTTAGCTAGTAGTAATAAATAATGTTAGAATTGAATTATTCTAGCGATTTATTCAACTTTAGAGCTTCCGTTTTTCCTAAGACTGTGGTATTTTTAAAGAGTTTTTCTAGGCATAAGCACGATTTATTCAAGAGCTTTATTCTTAAATCTCAAATAAAAAAGCACTTGACTGTTTTGCCAAGTGTGGAGGCTTTTAGAAGAGACTTAACCGTTCTTGAAAATCTCGAGACTTTTGCCTCAATTTTTGACAGCGAAGGTCTAGTTTTACCTTCAATATACTACTTCAACCTAGAGAGAAATACTTTGGTGAAAAACCTAACAATGGAAGAACTCACTCTTCTTCCGTTTTGCTTCCTTTTTTTAAAAGAGACGCCAATTTGGTTTGCAAATGTGCAGGATGCATCATTAAGTGAGAATTCAAAAGAAAAAATCGCAGGATTGTTCTCTTCAAAAATCAATAATCAAAAAGCAATCGTCTTTTATTCAACTCAAAGTTGCAACTCATTATTTACCGAGAATGAGATAGAGTGGGTGTAAATATATTTATTCTAAATGTTGTAAGTGCAAGGAGTGAAAGGTTTTATATATAATAAAAATTGTAAAAAACAATTGACTTAAGAAAAATTTTGACATATAATGGAGTTGAAATTTTTGTCAAATTATTATGAACCAAACTGCAAAACAGGAAATAAGGCACGATGATTACAAAGGCTTCGCTCCTCATGGTGCAAGGTTGGAATTTGCCTTGAATTATCCATATGAACTTTTAAATAGCTATCAAAGATTATTTTTTAAAAGCGAAAAGTTTCAATCTATAGACGCCAACCTCAAAGAAGTTTTAGACAAATTTGTAAAAAATGGGCTTGCAAAATTTGAATTTTCTACAACGGAAAAGGAGGTTAGAGACCTATTTGAGAGACGTATTTTACTTCGTGATTTAAAAAATTATGTCTCAATTGATGAAGCTCTCATTTTTTACCCTTTAGGAACTTTGCTACGCCTACAACATGAGCTTATTTGCGAGTTTAATGCCACACTCCCTAGCTACTTTGAAGCTAAAACTTTTGATTTGAATGGTGAGGTTGCAAAAAAACTACTCAAAGTTGTGGAGAAGATTAGAGGCGTGATTGACTACAAAACAAGAATCAAAGACCTTAAATTTCTTGATATGCAGTATTTAAAGCTTGTTAACGAGGGAAGGGAGAATGCGTGTATTCAATTTGAATTTATTAAAATTTCAAAACAGCTTATTTCGGGCCTTCAAACTTGCATTGATATATCTGAGCAATTTGCAAGAGCAGTGAAGGAAAAGCAGGGGGTTCAGAAAGAGAACTTAAACCACAACTCGCAACATAATTTTGATGTCCAAAATTTTGTGGATAAAATTTATGATAGACAAAAAAAAGGTTTAGCTAGATTTTTTGAGGTGCTTTTTCAAACAATTAATAAAGTGATTTCACAACTTTTTTACAAAATAGTGAGCCTTTTTTATGCTAAACCGAAAACTTTTAAGGAGGAGGCGTTAGAGGTGGAAATTGAAAGCAACTCTTGCAACTTGGAAACAGGCTTGACACAAAATTTAACACAAAATTTAACACAACATTCAACAACTCAACATTTAGCAACACAAAAAGAGGAATGCTTGCAAGATGAAACGCACCCCAAAACCACCAAATCTAAAAAACGCAGGTTAGGAAGCAGGTTTTTTGCATCTACTCGGTCTAAAGAATCTCCAGCAAAATCTATAATAGCTGCTAAAACTGTAGGAACTTCTAAAGATATGCAGGTTGCTAAAAAAAGATAGCTTCAAAAGTGGCATTAAAACAACCTCAAGCCCAAGTGAAAGCAACTTCAAAGCAACTTCATCAACTCTTCCACCGCTTTAACCGAGGTTTTAAGCATATCTTTCTCTTCTTCTGTAAGCGGTATTTCAAGCACTTTACTCACTCCTTCTTTAGAGATAATGCAAGGAGCTCCTACGAAAATGTCTTTATATCCATACTCGCCGTTTAACATTACCGCACAAGGAAGAATGCGATTTTTCTCAAAAAGATAGCTTTCCATCATCTCAATAGCCGAAACAGCAGGGGAGTAAAATGCCGAACCTCTCTCGAGCAACTTCACGATTTCTGCCCCTCCGTCTCTTGTTCTTTGCACGATTTCGGCTAATCTCTCTTTAGAAATTACCCCTTTTTCTACAAAAACGGAAAGTGGAATTCCTGCAATTGATGTATAGTTTATCATTGGAACCATTGTGTCCCCATGCCCTCCAAGCACGAATGTTTTGATATCTTCAACCGAAACTCCAATTTCACTGGAGAGGAAGTAGGCAAATCTCGCACTATCAAGCACTCCTGCCATGCCAACTACTTTTTTTGGAGATAATCCGCTCTCTTTCCATAAATGATAGACCATAACATCAAGTGGATTTGTAACTACAATCACAAACGCATCAGGGGCGTATTTTTTTATCCCTTTTGCAACTTCAGAGATAACGCCTGCATTCGTTTTTATCAAGTCATCACGAGACATTCCCGGCTTTCTAGGAATTCCTGCTGTAACTATAATTGCGTGGCTTCCTGCGATTTTTGAGTAATCATTTGTGCCAGAAAGCTTGCCATCAAAAGAAGAAACGCTCCCACTTTGAGATAAATCAAGCGCTTTGCCTTTAGCAGTGCCTTCGTGAACGTCGAAAAGAACAACTTCGTAACAGTCTTTAAGGGAAAGAATGTGAGCCATCGTCCCCCCGATATTTCCAGAACCTATAAGTGAAATTTTGAACCTAGCCATAAAAAAAAGAAGATATTTTTATAAATATAAAAGTGGAAAAATTTAAAAAGCAAGAGATTTTTTTGTTTTTTTACGGACTTACAAAAAAAAGACTTATAAAAAAGCATATTTAAAGCCTCAATCTCCTCCATCTTAATCAATCAAAATCATAATAATACCCTCCAAGTTGCACGATAGTAGCTCTCCCACAGCAAAACCGACTAAAAAAATACTTGACAAAATTCCTCATAGAGTTTAAAAATATACTAAAAAACATACAAAATAATAGACAAAATATATGTATATTCAAATAGAACAAACGCCAAATCACAACGCCCTAAAATTCCTAATCGACGGGCTTTGCAAAAAGGGCTCAATACTAGACTACGAAAAAGAAGATACAGAAGAAAAACCCAAATTTGTCCAAAAAATCTTTGAAATAGGCAACGTTATAAGAGTTTTCGTAACAGACGAATTCGTCACCGTAACCAAAACAGAAGAAGAAGACTTTGAAACCATCAAACCCGCCATATTTGAAGCTCTTTTTGAAGCAAAAATCAACAAAGAAGAGGCAGTGGAAGATGCAAACCAAACCGATTTAAGCAACCTAGACGAAGTTTCCAAGCAAATCGTAGAAATTTTGGAAGAAAGAGTGAGGCCAGCAGTCGCAATGGATGGAGGAGATATAAGCTTTGTAAGATTTGAAAACGGAATAGTCTACCTCAAGCTAAAAGGGAGTTGCTCTGGTTGCCCAAGCTCCACAATCACCTTACAACAAGGCATCAAACGCACCCTTCAACATTATGTCCCTGAAGTCTACGACGTTGCCTCAATCTAAACTCAATCTATTCACTCCCCATTAACCAAAAAAAATATAAAAATTCTCTTGACTAATAAATTTTGCAATTCAAAATAAGGAGTATAATCTTTTCTTTTAGAGAAGGTAAGCAAAAAATTTAGTGATTAATTTTAAGAGAATGTCCGTTAACAAAGTGATATTAGTTGGAAATGTTGGGAGAAATCCTGAAATTAGAACAACCCAAGATGGCAGAAAAATAGCTAGCTTTTCTGTCGCTACATCTGATAAATGGAAAGATAAAGAAAGCAACTTTAGAGAAAAAACCGAGTGGCACAGAGTTGTCGTTCTCTCCGAAGGTCTTGTAAGCATTATTGAAAGATATCTAAAAAAAGGAAACCGAGTTTATATTGAAGGTATGCTACAAACTAGAAGATGGACGGACAAAGAAAACATAGAGAGGTTTTCCACCGAAATCATTTTACAAGGCTTTAACAACAAACTTGAGATACTTGAAAAAGCAGAAAAAAGGCACGATGATGAAGAAATTACCGAAGAAGAACACTACTTTGAAACAAGAGAATTTGAAGATTAAAATGGAAGTTATAATTAATTTTATTTTAAATGCAATAAGCAAACTTGGATACGCAGGTATTTTTCTAGGTATGACTATTGAAAGTAGCTTTATACCATTTCCTAGCGAAGTCATTATGATACCAGCAGGATACCTCGTCCATAAAGGAGAAATGAACCTATACGCCGTTGTTTTTTGGGGAGTTGCAGGCAGTTTAGCAGGGGCAACAATCAACTATATGCTTGCAAAAACACTCGCCAGAACCTTACTTGTGAAGTATGGGAAGTATTTTCTCATATCCGAAAACACAATCACAAAAACCGAAAACTTTTTTAAAAAGCACGGAGAAATATCAACACTTACAGGCAGGCTTTTGCCCATGATAAGGCAGGTTATCTCTATTCCAGCAGGTGCTTTTAAAATGCCATTTTGGAGGTTTGCAATCTTAACCACAATAGGGAGCGGAATTTGGGTTATCGCATTAACCATTTTTGGTTTTTATCTTGGTGAAAACGCAAACTTAGTCAATCAATACTCCATACATCTCAAATTTTTTGGAGTAATACTCGCCCTCATCTTCATAAGCGTATACCTAATTAGCAAAAAAAAGCAGGGATAAATTAATATTATAAATTGAAAAATTCTCTTGACACTTGAATAAATCTAGTTCTAATTATTTCATACTAACAATGTTATTTTTATATGAATAATAGATCCAAGACCACTTTACCAACAATTTATGAAGAAAACTCGAAAAGTTTAACCAATTTTTGGCATAATACCAGTTCATTTTCTAATATAACAGAAGTGAGCAAAAACCTAGAAGGATATAGGCTAAGTGCCGTCTTAGAAGGTTTTATAAAACCATCAAAAGCAACATTAAAACCTCTCTTTCCTCAGAAAGCTAAAGATGAGAAACCAAATTTGAAAATTAAAGGAAAAAAAATGAAATTATTTCAAAGATAAATATTTTTCTTGACATTTAAAAAATTCTTGACATTTTAAAAAAAAAGAGCGAAAACTCTATTAGTTTATTTTCTATATTATGTTTGATGTTGTTGTTATTGGCGGAGGTCCAGGTGGGTATGTCTCTGCCATAAAATGTGGGCAACTTGGGTTAAAAGTTTTGTGCGTGGAAGCAAGAGAATCATTAGGAGGAACCTGCCTAAACGTAGGTTGCATTCCCTCAAAAACTCTACTTGAATTTACAGAAAAATACAATTCCTCAAAACACCTAATTGAGGAAGGTCTTTTTACAGGAAATGTAAACGTTAATTTTGAAGCATTAATGCAAAAAAAAGAGGCAATCGTAAAGAGCTTAACATCAGGAATTGCAGGGCTTTTCAAGAAATACAAAGTTGAAAGAAAAGTCGGTTTTGCAAAATTCAAAAATGCAAGCACTATAGTTGTAAATGGCGAGGAAATTCAAGCCAAAAACTTCATAATAGCCACAGGCTCCACTCCAACCATTCTTCCCAACATCAAAATTGACGAAGAAATAATTTTAACCTCAACAGGGGCGTTATCTCTTAAAAAAATCCCCAAAAATATGGTTGTAATCGGGGCAGGGGTAATCGGTCTTGAAATGGCCTCCGTTTATTCACGCCTCGGTTCAAAAGTTGAAGTTATTGAATTTTTACCAATAATCACACCTTCTATGGACTTAGAATTGAGCAAATCATTCAAAAAAATCCTAGAAGGGCAGGGCATAAACTTCAAAATGGAAACAAAAGTCGCATCTGTAAAAAGAATGGGAGACGTCGCTAAAATAGTGCTTGAAGACGTTAAAACAGCCGAAAAATCAGAGATAGAAGCAGACGCCGTGCTAGTTGCAATCGGGAGGAGACCTTTCACAGAAGGCTTAGGGCTTGAAGAGGCAGGAGTTAAGCTAAACGAGAGAGGTTTTGTTATAACAGACTCCCACCTACGCACAAATGTAGCAAATATATACGCAATTGGGGACGTTACAACCGGATTAATGCTCGCACACAAGGCTTCCGAGGAGGGCTTTGCAGTGGCAGAAACAATAGCAGGGAAGAAAGGGCATGTCAACTATAGCGTAATTCCAAGCATAATATATACACACCCAGAAGTCGCAAGCGTAGGAAAAACCGAGGAAGAGCTAAAATCAGCAGGAGTTGAATACAACATCGGGAAGTTCCCATTCGTCGCAAACTCTCGTGCAAAAGCAGTGGCAGATACAGACGGATTTGTCAAGGTTCTTGCATGCAAAAAGACAGACCAAATCCTAGGTTGCCATATAATTGGAAGAAATGCGGGAGATGTCATTCACGAGGTTGTAATTGCTATGGAATTTTTCGCCTCAAGTGAGGATATTGCAAGAAGTTGCCACGCTCACCCAACTTTAAACGAAGCAGTGAAAGAGGCATGCTTGATGGCGTTTGAAAAGCCAGTTCACTTCTAAAATCAAGAGATGAAAAAAGAAGTCCACATCATAAATAGAAAAGCTCGTTTTGAATACTTTCTTCTTGAAACCTTTGAAGCAGGAATTATGCTAACGGGCTCCGAAGTTAAGTCTATAAGAATGGGAGGGGCGGAGTTAGTAAGTTCATACATTTTTGTCAACAAAAGCCTTGAAGTTTTCACAGATGGTTTAAAAATCCGCAAGCCAAAAACATGTATAGACCCCTTTTTTAACCCAGAAAGAGCAAAAAAACTTCTATTAAAAAAGAGAGAAATTCGCAAATTACAAGAAAAAACAAAAGAAAAAGGCATAACAATCGTCCCCGTCTCCCTCTACTTCAACAAAAGAGGTTTTGCAAAATTGGAAATCGCAATCGCAAAAGGAAAGGCAGACTACGACAAACGAAGAACAATTAAAGAAAGAGACATAAAAAGGCAAGAAAAAATGCTTACTCACGCTTGATTTTTAATTTATAAAAAAAGCCTTAAGAATTAAATTTTTATGCTTTTATGCCAAAAGATATTTTAACTGCCATTAAAAATGCGATTGAAAAATTAGAAATTGAAGATGAAGAGGCGGAAAAGCGAATTGCTATTTTGTCTAAATTGTGCGATGTTTTAATGAAAATGAAGAGTATTGAAGAGGGAAGTGCGAAGATAGAAAATATGGAAAGAAAGCTGACTTCTGCCGAAATTAGCGTCGTTAAGAGGTATATTGAAAGCCTCAAGGAGGACTAAAAGCCAATATTTTTAAATTTCTAGCAAAAATTTTGAAAAAAGTTCTTGACAAATAATATTTTCTTATTTATAATTTGTTTATATTTGATGTAATATTATGAAAAACGAGCTTAAAGTTGCCAAAAATAAATTTATAAAAAACGCAGTAAAGGTTCTATTTCCCGCGTTTTCTCTAGTTACTTAGCACATTTTATAAAAATTTCTTGCGAAAAAAGTTCTTGCGAAATAAAAAAATAAAATTAATGATACCTTAGTTAACTATGAAAAACTTGATGTTTTATAAGATACTAACTCTTTACATTTTAAAAAATTTTGCAATGCGATTTTTTATAGTCGTTTTTTTTGCATCAATTTTAGTGGGATTAATTGATATAGCTTCCTCAAATCAGATGACGCTATTCAACTTTTTTTCAAATTTAGGAAGAGTGTTTAATTTTGCATTTTTCATATCTTCTGCATGGGCAATAATCTCAATGCAAAAAACAAGAGAATTCATCGCAACTCAAATCTGCACAGTTTCAACATTTAAAATTATCCTTATATTCTTCTATTTTACCCTTATATTTTGCATTTTTTATATCTTCATCTACAACAAAGTAATACTTCAAAAAACCTATCCAAGCAAAAATCCAAACAGTCTATACCTCAGCCAATTCGCATTTAATGCAAATGCAGGAGGAGAGACTTACCAAATTTTGCTTTTAAAGTCTGCCAATCTCAATCTAAAAACGCAAACATTGTCGTTTAAAAATGGAGATTTAATCAATTTTAAAGAAGGAAAATTAGAACTCTACAAGCCCCTATTGGAAGACAAAATAACCTCAGAAAATAACATTTTAAAGATGGAAAAAAACCAACTTGAAATTGAATATAATTTTAACACTTTGGTAAAGTATTTTAAAGAAATTGCAGACAAAAACTCCTTTCAAAGTATAATTCAAAAAATACAACTTGTATTAGAATTTAAAAATGTAAGCTTGAATAATCGCAAACTAGAAGTTGATATTTTTCAAGAAATACAAGGTCTAATCTCCTTTTTTAATATGATTTTAATCTCATTCATATTTTTTAGCAACATGCCACCACGAAGCCCAGTTTTAATGAGATTTTTTTCCGCCTCCCTAACAGTTGCCACAATTTACATTATAAATATCATTTTAATAGGAATAATAAGCAAATTACCAACTTTAAATTCAGTATTAATTCTAACTCCATCAGTCATTATATTTCTAATAATTTTTGCAATTTTTATTACAAAAAAGATATAATTTATAAAAATAATAAGCCCAATTTTAATTAGATTAAAGACCTCCGTTCCAATAAAAACAAAAACTCAAAACAAAAAACTTCCCCCATCAACATTAATATTCACGCCATTTATATAGGAATTTGTTGCGAAAAATTCAACTGCATTTAGAATATCCTGCACACTCCCCTTGCGTTTTAACGGAATATTCTTAAGCTTTCTCTCCAAATGAGCTTCAAACTCCTCGGCAGTTAGGCTTTCCGTCCAACTTTCCTCCAAAATAAATCCTGGAGATATGCTATTTACACGAATTTTAGGAGCAAGAGAGAAGGCGGAAAACCTAGTTAGTTCGTCCAGTGCCTTTTTAGAAAGAAGATAGCTCACAAAAGCAGTATTTTTGCGGACTATATTTTTATCTAGCATATTAATTATAAGCCCTTCCTCCGCTTCAAACTCCTGTTTTGCAAAAGCCTGCGTCAAAAATAATGGAGTTTTCAATTGAATTGCAAAATCCCTATCAAACTCCTCCTCCGTTATACTTAAAATAGAATTTTTCTCAAAAATAGATGCATTATTCACCAAAATATGCACCTTCCCAAGCACAGAAAAAGCCCTCTTAAACGCCTCAAGCCCCGCCTTAACATCTTGCAAGTCTGCCTTAAAGAGATGACAAGCCCTCCCAAGCTCCTCTTTCAAGGCAAAAGCCTCCCCCTCCGAGGTGTGATAACTCACGCCCACTCTTGCCCCCTCTCGCACAAAAAAGCGAGCAATTTCGGCCCCAATCCTCTTTGCACCACCTGTAATAAAAACCGCTTTACCATTAAATTTCATTTCATCTGTTCAATAATTTGCCTTTTTGCCTCCATAAAATCAGGAATATCCTTCTTCGCAAGCACCTTAGAGACAAACGAAGTTGCCGTTGCAGGATTTATTTTGATTCCATTTTTAATCACCTCATAATGCAAGTGAGGCCCCGTGGAATACCCCGTTGAGCCAACATACCCAATTACCTCCCCCTGCCTCACCTTAGAGCCTCTTTGAAGCCCAGACCGAAAGCCGTTTAAGTGAGCATACCCCGTTTGATAAGCAGAATTATGACGAACGATGACAAGCTTGCCGTATCCCACCTTTGGCCCCCCACTCCAACCAATAAATTCAATAGTCCCAGACGCCGCCGCAAAAACGGGAGTTCCCCTCGGGGCAGCAAAATCTATCCCCGTATGAAGGCGTGTAAAGCCCAAAATCGGATGCTTTCTATTGCCAAATTTTGAGCTTAGCCTCGCCCCCGGAACAGGCGTTTTAAGGAAAGACTTCGCACTTGCCTCCCCCTTTTCGTTGTAATAATCGCCTTTAAAGAGATAATACTCAAACGCTTTTGAAGACGCCCTAGAAAGGCTAATTTTAGCAAATAAAATGTTGCCATCAATCAATTTTTGCCCCGTTTTTTCATCAAAAATCTCCTCATAAAAAACCTCAAATACATCGCCAGACCTTATATCTCGCTGAAAGTCCACATCAAAACTATAAAGACGGATTAAATTCTCCAGTAAATTCGGACTCAAACCCGCCTCAATGCCATTTTGATAAAGGCTAGAAGATATATCCACTTTTGCAAATTTCAAGCGTTTCGCCTTTTCAAAAGGAATAACGTTAATCGCAAAACCTTCTTCCCGCTTCACAACCTCCACAACCTCCTCTTTAGTTTGAAAAGAGATGGACCTAAAAATATTCGTCTGATTTTTCGCCTCAAGAGAGGGCATAATTTCGTCATCAGTTTGCATAAAAGGACTATACTTTACAATAGTTGTGTAAGATATATTCAACTTTTGCCCAGCAAAAATTTTCATTTTCTTGAATTTTTCTCCTAAAAGATTAACAACCCCACGATAGTCCGCATTTGAAAACTCAAAAGAAGCAAAAATCGCCTCTAGAGTGTCCCCATATTTCACAATATATTCAATAACCTCATCATTCTTACTCTCTTCCGCAGTTTCCACCAGAGGTTGAAGTATAATACCACTTTCTATCTGTTTTTCCAGATAAAACGCCTCAAATTCCTCTACAACTTCTCTTTGCAAATTAAAGCCCTTCGTCTTCTTCAACATTACAACAAAAAGTATGCAAAAAAAGACGGCAAATATGGAAATTACAACGCTTTTACTAGTCATTACTTTTAAAAATCTTACCTTTCATAATCAAGGATTTTTCCTTATAATTCGCACTAAAAGGATTAGAAGGCACAATTGCGTCTAAGTCCCCATCTTTTGAGTTAAGCACGAGATACTCCAAAATTTGCTCTTTTTTAGAAGCCGTTTTGCCAAGATTTAAGCCCACAGTCTCCTCCTTCACAATCTCCCCATTAGTGTTGTAGACGCTATAACTCACACGCACCTCTTCCTTGCAAAAAAACTTAGACTTTGCCCTTACATTGATAGTATTTTTAGGATAAATCGTATTAAAAGTCTTCACTCCTTTAGCAGAAAAATTCACACTCCCAATCACACTCACAACCTCCACCGTAAAAATGCCAGACTTCGAAGCATCGTCAGGATTGCTAATCATAAAAGCAGGCAATATACCTAGGTTTTTGACAAAAATCTCAAACCTATCCTGTGCAGCAGTCAAGGTTAAAGCCCTATTCAACTCCTCATAAAGCTCTCCCCCAATCTCATTCAGTTTTAAGCCTTTCTTCGAATAAATCTCATCTCCATTCTCATTAAAAAGCCACAAATTTAAAGAATATGTGTTAGCACAAAGCCCAATTCTATCTTCCTTGTTTTGCAAAGATAGAAAAGTCGTTCTGAAATTAGGAGTAGGAGGCTCCTGCGCCACGCTAGAAAGAGAAACAGGGGGAGACTTAATTGCGTCTGAAATTTGAGTAAAGAAACTATTAAAATCAGGCATATCTACCTCATTTTTTACCTCCCTTTGCGTTTTAACAAAACTCCTTTTTCTTTCGGAGTAAAGTTCGAAAGCGGCGTAAATGCAAAGTGCAATTGCCATGTAATACAGAAATTTATTATTCTTAGCAAACATAACTATATCAATGAATTTTGTAAGTTTAAATCAAAGCCAATATGCTCTAAACACTGCTTTGTAAGGCACCTTCCCCTCGGCGTCTTAGTTATAAAACCTGTTTGAATTAGGTAAGGCTCAATAATATCTTCTATACTATCCCTTTCTTCAGAAATTCCCGCCGCAATCGTCTCCAGCCCCACAGGTCCCCCGTTATACTTGCCCGCAATAAAATTGATGTAGTTAATATCCCCCTTATCAAGACCTATGCTATCCACCTCTAATCTTTCAAGCGCCTCCTTTGCAATTTCAAGGTTAACAGCCCCAGTTTTAGAGAGAACTCCAGCAAAATCCCTCACCCTTCTAAGCAAGCGGAGAGCTATTCGGGGCGTTCCTCTTGCTCTTTTTGCAATCTCACTTGCCCCATTTTCATTAATTTCTGCTTGCAAAAACCTCGCTCCACGAAGCAAAACCAAGGTAAGCTCGTCTTTACTGTAAAACTCCAAGTTGCACAAAATACCAAATCTTCCACGCAAAGGGGAGCTTATCATACCAAATCTTGTCGTGGCTCCAATTAAAGTGAATTTTGGAATGTCAATTTTAATCGTCCTTGCCGCAGGCCCTTCCCCAATCACGATGTCTATTGCAAAGTCCTCCATTGCAGAGTAGAGTATTTCCTCCACAGCAATTGAAAGACGATGAATTTCATCAATAAAAAGCACATCTCCCTGCTCTAAATTTGTGAGAATAGCGGCCAAATCTCCCGCTTTTGTAATAGCAGGGCCAGAGGTAGACTTAAAGCCCGCACCCATCTCGTTTGCAATTATCTTAGCAAGCGTCGTTTTTCCAAGCCCAGGGGGGCCGTAAAATAAGGTATGGTCTATCTGTTCGCCCCTTTTTTTACTCGCTTCAATAAAAATTTTGAGATTATCCTTAAGCTTCCCCTGCCCGATAAAATCCTCAAGAGACACAGGTCTCAACGCTAAATCGTCCTCTTCCAATTTTGCTCCAGTCAAGACACCCTTTTTCATTTTATAAGAAGATAAAAGTTAAGTTAGCAAACACAGAAATTCCAATCAGAAGCCTTATCCAGACTCCAATTTTTGCCCCAGAGTTTAAAGCAAAGGCAGGTTTTTGTTCGTCAAAATAAATTACCTTCACAACTCTTAAGTAGTAATAGCTTGAAATAACAGAAGAAACAACCGCAACAACAGGCAAAATATAACTTGAATTTTTTATCAACTCTAAGAGAACCGCATATTTAATAAAAAAGCCCGCAAGAGGAGGAATTCCCGCACTTGAAAACATTAAAACAGAAAGCGAGAAGGCTATATATTTATTAGACTTATAAAGACCGCTCAAGTCTGTAATCATGCCCTTATATTCAAGGTTTTTACTCAAAGCGGAAATGCAAGCAAAAATACCAATATTCACAAAAGTGTAAATTAGGAAGTAATAAAATACTATATGAGGCAGAAAGTTCACGGAAAAAAGGGACAAAACAAACCCCATATGGGCAATTCCACTGTAAGCTAAAATCTTTTTCATCTCCACCTGACGCATTGCCCCAAATGCTCCAATTAGCATTGAAACTCCTGCAAAAACTCCAAATAAATCAAAAAATATATTAATTGCTTGAGGAATGTGAGAGATTTTAGAAAGAATTATCTTAAGCATTACAAAAAACGCCATAATTTTTGGAGCAATTGAAATGAAAGAAAGCGAAGAAGAGTTCATTCCAGAGTAGACATCTGAAGCCCAAAAATGGAAAGGGAAGGTGGTAGTTTTAAAGAAAAGCCCGAAAAAGAACATCAAAAACCCAATAATAAGCCCAACTTTATTTGCCTCAAGCACTGCAAAATCCACCTCGTGAAT
>JBILVD010000065.1:0-6073 GCA_044370655.1 Candidatus Deianiraeaceae bacterium
ATTCCAGCCTTAGTTCGTAAAACTAAATGCTACTTCAAGTCTTTAAGAATAGTTAAGATGGCTATGGATTTTTTTATGTATGTTTATGGCTATAATTAGATGTCAATTCCGAAGTTATCAATATTTTTTTCTTGCAAATTAAAATAAAGTATAATAAGAAGTCGTGTTATTGGTAAGTTTTTTGTTTAATTTATGACAACAAATAAGACGGGTTTTTTAGACAAATTGGAGCGCATTTGCAGTAAAATTCCACAACCTATTGTCTTTTTTTTATGGTTAATGTTAATTTCTGTCGTTTTTTCAGTTATACTTAGCAATATCAACGCCTCTTTCACTCTTATTGCTTTTGAAAATGGAGTAGCGGTTGATAAAGTGCATTACATCAAAAACATTTTAAGTGCAGAGGGCATAAGATTTGTGTTAATTAACTCTATTTCAAAAATATCAAGCACAAACATAATGCCTATTTTAATTATGTCTATCATAGGTCTTGGGCTTGCAGAAGGTTCGGGATATATTAGAGCGGTTTTTGTAAGTATATTAAGCAAGTTTAAGTCTTCAGGGCAAATTGCAACAATCTTACTTTTATTCTTTGGAGTAATTTCAAACGTTGCATCCGATGCTGGATACCTAATTCTTGTGCCACTTGGAGCTCTTATTTTTGCTACAACAAAAAGAAACCCAATTCTAGGTGCCGCAGTTGCTTTTGCTGGTGTTTCAGGCGGATTTACGGCAAATTTATTCCTTTCAGGTTCAGACGCCCTTCTAGCTGGAATTTCAACAACTGCGGTAAGGCTTATAATTCCCGACTACACAGTTACCATACAATCTAACTACTATTTTTCAATTGTTTCAACCTTTGTAATTGTGCTTGCAGGATACATCTTAACAGAGTTCGTTATGATAAAACGTTGGAAGTATGACTCTAATCTAGCAATCAATGATGGAGTATTAGAAAAGCTATCTCCGTTGCAAAAAAAAGCTCTAAGAGTTGGAAATTCCGTTTTCTTAGTTTGCGTTGTAACGATTATGCTTGGAATTTTGCCCACAGATGGAATTTTAAGAAACCCCGAAACGGGAGATTTATGGAAGAATTCCGCTCTTTCATATGGTATAATAATGCTTTTTACCATTATATTTGGACTTTCTGGGCTTGCATATGGTATTGTTGCGAAGACAATTCAAAAAGCTGATGATGCAATTAAAATGTTCTCAAGTTTTATAGCTATGTCTGCTGGTGCTTTGGGGCTTGTGATTTTTGCTTATCAATTTTTAAACATTCTAGAATTTACAAAACTTGGCGTTGGATTTGCAGCAATGTTAGTTAAGGGAATTAAGGCAGTTAATGCAAACGGAGTCACTTTTGTTGTGATGACCGTTCTTGCAGTTGCTATAATTAACCTTTTTATTACTGGAATGTCTTCAAAATGGGTTGCAATTTCTTATATTTTAATTCCAACTTTTATCGGTTTGGGATACACTCCAGAATTAGCACAGGCAGCTTATAGAGTGGGAGATTCTATAACAAATATCATATCCCCTACAATGTCTTATATGCCTATAATACTTAGCGTCTTCCAAAAGTATAAAAAAGATGCAAATGTTGGGACGATTGTTGCAATAATGATACCATACTCATTTGTCTTCACAATAGCATGGACGACACTCCTTATTATCTTCTTGATGTTTGGATTACCGCTAGGGCCAGATGTTAAGTCTTATCTATAATCCTAATTAAGTTAAATTCTTTTATTACCTCCTCTTCAAACGCATTTGAATGCAAGATGTCAATTTCAATATCTTTCTTTTTAAGCCCTTCCAATATACCTATCAAAATTACTTCAAAGCTTTTTAGGATTTTACAAGAAGGTGATGGAAGGCGGTGCTCAAAATAGCCATCTCTAAGCCTAATCGTACTTGTTCTGTTGTTTTTTCCGCCAATGCAAAATGTGTAAGGAGAGTTTCTAAAATTATTAACTAAAGCTAGGCTAGATAATCTATTTTTACAATTTAAAGTTGGTGCAAAAAATTCTAGGTTGTTTTTGGTTGAATTTAGGATTGAATATAAAATTGCATTATTTAAAATATTGACTCCATTTTTGTAAATAGACAAATTAAATTGCAAGGCACTAGGGGGGGTGTCTTCGTCAATAAAAGCATTAAAATTTGCTACACTTTTAAACTTATTTCTAAACAAAATTACGTTTCTCAAAACTTCAAAAATATTTTTTTTATGGCAAAAAACTACTTCAATTTGACCTTCCCCAATTTCATTTTTCAATTCAACGCCATTAAAAGCAAAGTTCTCTTTTGTAAGATGAGAATAAAACTCAAGTTCAACTCCTAAAAAAAGTTCCACTTCCATTTTTTTAAACTCTTTTATCAAGCAAGAGAGCATAAATCACTAACAATAATATTTAAATCGTCTTCATTTATAACAAGCGGAGGAGTTGTGTAAAGCGTTTGCCCAAAAGGTCTCAAAAAACTCTTCGTTTTACCGCTTGCAACCGCTCTTTTTACTTCCAAATTTTTTTCCTTTGTTATGTCAAAAGCACAAACAGCCCCCATAATTCTGCCATTTGATAGCCTTTTTTTTAATAAGCTTTCTATTTTTTGCACCTTTGCAACATAATCCTCATTTTCAAATAAATCAAGAGAGGCAATTAAGGAGGAGAGGCAGGTTGGGTTAGCCATGAATGTAGGGCCGTGAAAAAACCGACTTTCTTTGCAAATTCCTTCAAAAATCCATTCTTTTGCAATTGTTGTAGCAAGAGGTAAATGCCCACCTGTCAAAGCCTTACCTAAAATTAGAATATCAGGCTCAATCCCCACCTTCCAAAATGCAAAACGAGAACCAAGCCTGTAAAAACCTGTGGCACATTCGTCTGCAATTACCAATATATTCGCTTTTTGCAGAATCTCCCACAATCTTTTAATTTGCCTTGCTTCAAAAAACTTCATACCCCCCGCACCTTGCATTAAAGGCTCAATAATAGCCCCAGCAACACAACTTTTCTCTCTCTCCACAAACTCTTCAAATTCCAAAAACTCATCTTCTGTGGTTGGAATTTTGCATAAAATACGGTTAGGAAGAGAAGGAAAAAGAGAATGCATAGAGTGAGAAAAAGAGATTGCCCCAAAGGTCTCTCCGTGGTATCCGTCTTCAAAATAAATGATTTTATTTTTGTCTTTTTTACCAGTCTCAAAAAAATACTGAATTGCCATTTTCACACCAACTTCAACAGCGGTAGACCCACTATCAGAGAAAAAAACACGAGAAAGCTCGCCTCCCCTAACAAACTTTACAAGCCTTTCACTTGCCTGTAAAACCGCATCGTGAACTATCCCTCCAATCATAACGTGAGAAAGTGTATCAAGCTGTTTTTTTATCGCTTCTATAATATACGGATTGTTGTACCCATGGCACATCGCCCACCAAGAGGAAACGCCGTCCACAAGTTCGCTACCATTTTCTAGCTTCAACCTAACTCCGCTTGCAGAAACCACTTTTATTGGAGGAATTCCATCTTGAACGGAGAAATAAGGAAACCATATATTATTCCTTAAGTAATTCATTTAATTTATCATTTGGTATGTTTTGCAAATCATCATTTCCACCAACATGAACTCCTCCTATAAAAATTTGAGGAACTGTCATTCTTCCACCAGACTTTTGAATCATTTCCTCTCTTTTAGAAGGGTCTAACTCAATGTTAATAAATTCAATCTCTTTAACTCCTTTTGCTTTTAGGTAGGCTTCGGCTTTTACGCAATATGGACAGACATTTTTTTTATACATCACAACCTTTTTCATAACAAATTAAAAATTATTTCATAATATGATAAGTAAAGCAAAAATATAAAAATGCAATAGATTTTTAGTTTAAAAGGCGTTAATATATTTAATCTACCTTATAAGAAATTATAAGAGTATGAATTTAATTGAGTTTCAAAAACATTTTGCAGAAGAAAAGACTTGCAGAGAATGGTTTGCTAAAAAAAGGTGGGGCAGTGATAAGGCTATATGTCCTTATTGCAATTCGCACGAAACATATTCTTTTAAAGACGGCATTCTTTACAAATGTTCTAAATGCACTAAACAATTTACGGTTAGAATTGGCACAATCTTTGAAGATAGTAGACTTCCACTTACAAAATGGTTTTTTAGCTATTTATCTTTTTACTTCAATGAAAAAGGGGCTTTCTAGCTATCAATTAGCAAAATATCTTTCAATCACTCAAAAAAGTGCTTGCTTTGTTTTGCAAAGATTAAGGGAGGTTTTAGGTAATAATGGAAACAACCCCTTTGATGGCACTACTGAAATTGACGAAGCTTACTTTGGAGGTAAGGAAGAGAACAAACATAAACATAAAAAACATACAACAACAAAGCAAGTTGTTTTAGGTATGGTTAATCGTAAAAGCGGAGAGGTTAAAGCAATTAAGGTTGCAAGTGCAGAAAAGAGTATTTTACTTCCCAAAATAGCTTTGAATATAAAAGAAAAATCAACCATAATAACTGATAGCTTACAGGCTTACAACAATTTAAACAAGCATTATAAATATCACATAATTAAACATAATGCTGGAGAATATGTAAGAAAGGTTGAAGCTTTCAAAGTTCGTACAAATGCTATTGAGGGCTACTGGAGTTATGTAAAGCGTGGAATATATGGCATTTATCACTGGGCTTCTAAAAAGCATATTCAAGGTTATCTAAATGAGTTTAATTTTAGATATTCAAAAAGAAAATTTACCGATTTTGCAAAGTTTGAAAACTGGTTTGCAAGATGTGAAGGTAAAAAGTTAGTGTATGCAAATTTAATTAAGTAATCATTTTAAAAATATATGAGTGAAAATAACAAAAACAGTAATTTTGTTTTAATAAACAAAGAAAATCCTAATTTAGATGATGAGGGGAAATTTGAAAAAGCGATAGATAAAATTACACACGTACCCCAATATAAAGCCAGTAATCATAATGGTTATTTGGAAAAAACAGAAGAAGAGATACCGCCATATGCTGGAGACCTTTTTGAAGCTAATATTGAAAAAGAAATTAATGGAATTGGAATGGGAGTTTTAAATAGTGGTATTCCTTATTTAACTCAAAACGGTTTATCTATAATGTGCGGGGTTGAAGGTCATTCTATTAGAAAAATTACAGTGGATTGGAAAAATAAAAAAATAACGCCTCGTGAGAAAATTATTGCAGATATTCTGTTAAAAAATGGCTACACTGATAACGAATTATATATTCCTGTTAAAATAGGCAACCAGTCTATGCATTACGCCTATCCCGAAAGCGTATGTTTAGCATTTTTAGAGTATTACGCCTTTCACGCCGTCCAAACAAAAGATAAAAAAGAAATTGCAAGATAAAACCTTATTTCACTTGCACGTAAAACTTTTAGAGATTTTATTTATGCAAGTACAGGATATAGTCCTGAAACAAAAGTATTAACCGAATGGAAATACTTTTTAGATAGAGTAGAGTTAAATTTTAATACCGTACCATTGGGTTATTTTAGTATTTTTAAAGAACAAGCGGGGTTGACGGCAACTTTAATTCGTGCAAAAGTTACAGTCAATGATAAAACGATACCTGATATTAGCGTAGGTTTGTCTTGGGGAAAGTATTGGCAGAATTCAAATTTTGACAATAAATTTGATGCAAGAAAAAAATACGAACATAATTACCCTGATTACTATCCGCAATCCGTTTCAAATCCACAAGAGCCTTGGTGCTATCCTAATGAAGCATTAGCAGAATTTAGAAAATGGTTTTGGGAAGAGTATATCGCAAATAAATTTCCTAAATATTTGCTAGATAAAGTCAAACAAAATGCTTTAACTCACAATGATGTTAAAAATGTTTTGGAAGCAGTTAAACCTAAACTAATTCAATAAGACCTTTTTTATTGAGGTAGATTAAGTATATTAACGCCGTTTAAAAATTAATTACTCCCTATCTTTTTTAATAATAACCCCAACTTCGTTTAAGAAACCAGTTGCAAACTAACATCTTCCAATAAAACCTTAAATTGAAAACAATAACTTTTTAAAGGATATA
>JBILVD010000013.1:0-20066 GCA_044370655.1 Candidatus Deianiraeaceae bacterium
GTTATGATGGAGGAGTGGCTGATCAGAACGCTAAAGTTAATAGCTCTGGCGGTGGTGATTCAGGTAATGATGGAGGAGGGGCTGATCAGAACGCTAAAGTTAATAGCTCTGGCGGTGGTGATTCAGGTAATGATGGAGGGGACTCAAAAGATAAAAAATAAAATTTACACAACATTTTAAAAAATGCATCAAGATAAGCACTTTGAGGAACTTTTCAACCATATAAGCTCGTTTTTGGAAGATGATGATTTGCAGGCTGATGAAGAAGTGAAATACAATATAAAACTTAACTTCCTAAGCTTGCACGCACTTGAGCAGGCGGATATAATAAGCGAACTTAAATACAAACAAAGAGCAAAATTTCTTGAAATCGTCTCAAGTGATATAGATGCAGAAGTGCTAACATACCTTGATAAAGCAATTTTACTAGACTTTCCAGACATAATAGGGCGAGAAGTTTTTGGAAAAATACTTTCTTTGCTAAGTGTAAGCGATGCTGTTGATGTCCTTGAAGCATTCTCAAAAGAAGACAAAAAAGAACTTCTTGATTTTGTGCAGTATAAAAAGCGTATCAAAATTAAACAACTCCTCTCTTACCCTAAAGATAGCGTAGGCAGACATATGAATGTGGACTTTCTCAACATTCCCCAAAATTTTACAATAAAGCAAGCTACAGACTATCTATACAAAAACGTTAAATCCGTTGAAATTGAACTACAAAATATCAATTTATTTGTAAGAAATGAAGAGGACAGAATTCTAGGAACCGTCTCAATTTTTGACTTACTAAAAGCAAAAAAAGAAGATTTAATTTCAAGCCATCTTCACAAGATAAAACACTTTGTAAATACCTACGATGATATATCCGAGACGGCGGAAAGCTTCATTGAATATAATCTCCAAGTAATACCTGTTATTGATGTCAACTCTAAAATGATTGGAGTGCTTGAATTAAACGATATTGCCAACCTAATTAAAGAAAAAACAGAAAAAAGCTTACTGATGACGGCAGGGGTGTTTGAAGCGAAAAAAGAGGGGGTTGTAGGGCTTGCTAAGGCTCGTTTTACTTGGCTTTTTGTCAACTTTATCACCGCCTCCATCGCCTCAAGCGTTATCACCGTTTTTGAGCCACTAGTTGCCTCTTTTGCCGTGCTTGCAACATTCACTCCAATAGTTGCCTCAATAGGGGGGAACACGGGAAATCAATCTTCCGCTGTAATAATTCGCTCGCTTGCAATTAAAGCTTTTGAAGGAAAGGCGGTTTTAAACGAGATGGCAACCGCTCTTTTAAACTCCGTCTTGTTTTCCTCCATTGCCTTTATTTTAAGTTACGCTCTACATCACAACCTGCTTCTTAGTTTAAGTTTTGGGCTTGCAATTTTTATAAATATTAACGTTGGAGCGATTATAGGCTCTTCAATTCCAGTTTTAATTAGTAAGTTGAAAATCGACCCAGCACTCTGTTCCTCAATTTTTGTAACAATGATGACGGATATGATAGGCTTTTTCAGTTTTCTTGGAATTGCGTACCTACTTTTTTCATCATAAAAGCGTTTCAGGTTTCACAATTGCATCAAAGGAACCATCTTTTAGATGTATCCTCACAACCTCACCAACCTTAACATCTTTTATAGAAGAAATTTTACCGCCGTTTTTAGTTACAAAAGCAAAACCGCTTTTTAGCACTTCCTCTAAGTCAAAAAAAGAAATTTGAGAAATCACCTTCGCAAGTTCAACTTCCCTTTTTGCAACACTCTCTTTAGCAAGATTTTTAATATCGTGCATCATTTTAACTAACTTCTCCTTGTTTTTATCAAACAAACTAACGATTTTAGCAAAGCGAAGTTTAAAAATAGAAAGAGCTTCAAATTTACGCCTTAAAATGCCATTTACAATTTGAGAGAGCAAAGCCATATTATTACTTAACGCATATGATAAATCTTTTTTTGAAGGAACCGCAAAAATAACAGAAGCAGTTGGAGTAGGAGCTCTTTTGTCTGCCACAAAGTCTAATAATGTAAAGTCCGTCTCATGCCCAATAGCGGAAATGACAGCAATTTTACTTTTAAAAACCTCCCTAATCAACGCCTCATTATTAAACTCAAACAAATCCTCAAAACTTCCACCCCCACGAGCAATGATTATAACATCAACATCGTCTCTTTCATTCAACCTTCTTACCCCATCAATAACACTTTTTGCCGAATTAACACCCTGCATTATAGCTTTAAAAAGCACAATTTTTGTAGGGAAGCGAGCCTCCAAAGTTTTTAAAATATCATGCAAAACAGCACCACCTTCCGCCGTTATAAGCCCTATTTTTCTTGGTAAAAAAGGCAATTGCTTTTTGTGTATTTCGTCAAACAACCCCTCTTTTGTCAGCCTTTGCTTCAACTCCTCAAAAATTTTAGCAAGCTCACCAACCCCACTTTTCTCACATTTAGAAACCAAAATTTGATAATGGGAGGATTTAACAAAAGTAGAAATCTTCCCCGTTAAAGTCAGCTTCATGCCATCTTCTATCTTAAAATTAATCTGTTCTGCAAACTGCTTAAAACAAACCGCTTTTATAAGAGAATTCTCATCTTTTAAAGAAAAATAGATATGCCCAGATTGTATGTGATGAGAAAAATTAGAAACCTCACCGACAATTTTAATTACAGGAAGAGCCTCTTCAAGAGAAGATTTGATAAAATTACTCACCTCAGAGACGGAAAAAATCGGCAACTCACCCCTCATAAAACATTTCACAAAAAATCTTGACTAATAAAATTTATTTAATTAACACATTTTGTCAAACTATTTTTTCAGCATGAAAATTTTAATTAAAGCATTATATTTAGTTTTGTGTTTCTATACTATAGCTTGCCTTCCAATTTCAACAAATTCTGGCATATCATTCTTCTCCGACGTAAAAGAGTCAATTGCATTTTTAAACGGAGTTTCTTCTATAAAAACTGGTCAGAGTTGCCAAGAAAGCTTCTTTGCATTATTCTCATTTGGAGATTCTTTAACTGAAAAAGCTAAACAAGATGGAGGAATTACAAAAATTGCTATGATAAATGTAGAAAAAAACATTCTTCGTTTATGGTAAATCTTGCACCATCGTAAATGGAGAGTAAAACAACTTTGCAATTTTAAAAATCTTGCAAATGCTCATTATTTTTGAATAAAATTTTTATGCTTAGCCTGCAAAATTTATTAGATAATTCAATAAGCGATTATCTTTGGTATCTTCTAATATCAATAACTTTCATAACACTCTATTATTTTGCAAGAGTTATAATCTTTACAGCACTCTATACCTTTAAAAATAACAAAAAATACGAAGTACTAATTTCTAAATTAAACTCCCCAATATCCCTCTTTGCAACATTTTTAATAATGTATGCTTCAAAAATTAGCTTAAAACTAAGCCCCGAAGTGTTTAGCTTTTTTAAGCACTTTAAAATACTAATTTTGATTTTTGCATTCATGCTTCTTGCTTTAACCTTAAGTTCATATGCACTTTTGGAATTGCGAGAAAAATTAATAAAAAACAACAAAACTTCTCTTGCCGCAACAATTCCTCTTTTTAGCAAAATCTTGAAGTCTATTATAGTAATATTCGGCGTGCTTTATGCCTTAAAAACTCTAGGCTTTAACGTCAACACCATCATCGCAACACTGGGAGTGGGAGGACTTGCAATTGCACTTGCCAGCCAAAAAACTGTAGAAAACCTCTTTGGTGGAGTTGTGCTAGCGATGGATCAACCAATTAGAGTAGGAGATATTGGAAAATTTGGTAATTTTATAGGAGTAGTGGAGGATTTAGGCTTACGCTCAACAACCATACAAACCATAAACAGAACAAGCGTTACAATACCAAACTCCTCCCTTTCATCTGATGTAATAGAAAACCTCTCAGCAAGAGACAAAATATCATTTTCTCAAAGCATATTAATCAATTACGAAACTTCAAGTGAAGACTTACTAAAAGCAATCAACAAAATTGAAAGCTTACTAAAAGCAAATGAAAAAGTAGAAAAAGAAACATCAAGAGCGAAGCTAGTAAAATTTGAAACAAACGGATTTAACATTGAAGTTTTTGCCTACATTTTAACAACAGATTTATTAAACTTTTTATCCATTCAGCAAGAAATAATGTTGCAAGTGAATAACATAGTGCAAGAAAATACAAAAGGCTTTGCACAATCTAAAAAATGAAAACACTATGAAACACTTTTGCGAGAATTAAAAGCCACTTTAATTGTTCCTTCATCCATATATTCAAGGCTTGCACCAATTGGAATTCCGTTTGCAAGCTCTGTTATTTTAATATCTTCCTTCAAAATTCCTCTAGACTTCAAATTTTCTACCTCTTCTATTATATAAAAAACCGTCGTCGCACCCTCAATTGAAAGGTTATTAGCAAAAATAATCTCATCAAATTTGCCACTCTCAAGACGATGAAAAAAGCTTGCCAAATTAAGCTTTTCAGGAGTTATGCCAGCAACAGCAGAAAGGCTCCCCCCAAGGCAATGATAAACCCCCTTGAATATAGAAGATTTTTCAATACTCCAAATGTCATCAACTTCCGAGACAACGCATATCTTAGAATGCTCTCTGCTTTGATTAGAACAAATCTCACAAATCTCAAAACTAGAAAGATTGTGACACTCCCGACACGTCACCACACTCTCCTCCAACTCTTTTAAATTTTGATTAAAATCCCTAATCATCTGCCTATTCTTTAAAAAATGTAATACAATTTTTTTTGCAGAACGAGGGCCAAACCCAGGAAGTTTTGAAAAATATTTTATTGCTTTTTCAATAGGTAAATCATTTTTCATTTTGAGAAATTATTTATTATTTGAAAACGCCTGAATGCATAAGTCCTCAAAACTAATTTTACTAGTTTGAGAAAGTTCATATAAATCTTGCAAAGCCTTTAACACTTGCGGGGAGACAGATCCATTTTTAGCAGAAGAAAGCCACTTTGCTTGAAAGGCTATAGGGTTGGAGCCTTCAGCAGGGGAGCCAATAAAAAACTCAGTAGGAGAAGATGCCCCACCAATAACACAAGGAATAACAATCTTTTTAGTCATAAAGCTTATTAAAATTTAATGCAATAAAATAAAATTCATTTGACTCCGCCCTAGAGCTTTTTGGCTTAAAATAACGCACAAAACCAAAGTGTTTTTTTATCTCAGAAAGAAGATCCTCCTCCTCTCCACTTCTAAAAACTTTACACACAAAAGTACCACCATCACTCAAAAAATCCTTCACAAAACCCCACTCTTTTTCCAAAATTACAACAAGAGCAAGGCTATCCACAACCTTTTGCCCTGTTGCATTAGGGGCAATGTCGCTTACTATCAAGTCAAACTTTCCATATTTTTTTGAGAGTATGCTTTGCAGGGCTTCATCGCAAAAATCACCAAGATAAAAATCAAGACCATTCAAAGGAGATATATCAAGCAAATCAACCCCAACAACCTTTGCATCCGTCTCTTTTAAAATAACCTGACTCCACCCCCCAGGAGCACAACCTAAGTCTAATATTGTTGTTGTTTTTTTAGGTTTAATTTTTAGATATTTCCTGCCAAGATTGAAAATATCAAATTTTTCCTGAATTTCAATAATTTTAAACGCACTTCTCGCTCTAAAACCTAAAATCTCTGCTTTTGCACGATATTCATCATTTAAGTGACGCTCCATCCATCTCTTAGAAGAAGGACTAAGTTTTTTATTTTTAACCTTTTCCCGCTTTGTATTTCTTGCAAAAGTCAACCCTTCTATTTTAAATTTAGATATAACCTTAAGCGGAGTTTTGGGCTCTCTTGGTTTGAATGTCATTAAATTATAAACTGCTTAGATTAGCTTAAAAAATAAAAAATGAAATTACAAGCATTTTTTACTTGCTTTTTTAAAAAAATATTTTAGGATTAATAAAACTATTTATTTAAACTATGAAGCTTTATAAAGGCTTACTGCTAAGTAGCGTGCTTGCAATTACATTTGCCTGCGCAAGAAATGATATAAACGAAACAGAAGAAGATTTCTCAAATCCAAAAACCATATCTGAAGAGTATCCTTCACAATATCAAGCGGAGACATCCTTTAAATCCCTTCCATCAGCAGAAAGTTTATCCAACTCTGCATTTATACCAGATAGAATAGGTTTTGCCTTTGACAGTTCCGATATAACATCTTCCCAAAGAGAAATTTTGGACGCTCAAATAGAATTCATCAAACAAAATAAATCAGATATAAAAAGAATCGTTGTATCAGGTTATTGCGATGAAAGAGGAAGCATTGAATATAACTACGCACTAGGGGAGAGAAGAGCTAACAGCGTAAAGAAGTATCTAGTGAAAAATGGTATTTCCAGCTCCATCATAAGCACGGTAAGTTATGGGAAAGAAGTTGTTTTAGTTGAAGGCTCAAGCGAAGAAGCTTATAGAGAAAACAGAGTTGCCAAGGTAGCGCTTTGCCAAAACAAAAACTGCTAATTTTAGATTATGAAAGACAAGACACTCGTTAGGGTATATTTTAGCGATACAGATGCACTAGGAATAGTGTATCACGCTAATTACCTAGATTTTGCAGAAAGAGCCAGAACCGAGATGTGTAGAAACCGCGGACTAAACCTAACAAAGTTTGCAACTCAAGATAAATTCTTTGTCCTTAGAACTGCGAGCATAAATTACCTTGCTCCTGCGGTATTAGATGACCTACTAGAAGTTTCTCCCGAAGTTAAAAAAATTGGAAGAAGCTCATTAGAAATTGCTTGCATGATAACAAACGCAGAAACTAAAGTAAAGATCTGCGAAGTTTTTACAACTCTTGTCTTTGTTCAAATGGAAAACGGATTAGCAAAGTCAATTGAAATACCAGAAGATATAAAATCAATGTTTGTTTAATTTTTTATCTAGGAAGGTTAGCAAGGCTAGGAAGATAGAAATTTAAGCCTTGCAAAAGTATTTATAAATCACTAAGAATGTTAATAAAAAATAAATATGAAAGCAGGCTTTATCTTAAACAACGCTTTATGTGCTAGCAATTTTATTCCTATATACAGACAATTTAAGCAAGATGAAAATTACAAAATATTCATCATTATTTCATATTTTACAAATCCAGTAAAGCAAATTAAAGAAGAGACGGCTTCTAAAACTCTTTTTGAAATGCTTCAAAAATATGATGTAAAAGCGTCTATATTATATTTAAAAAATGACAAAGATTTTCAATTTATAAGCAAAAAAATTGATATACTCTTTATTTTTCTGCCATATTTTCAATTATTTGATGCAAACATAAAAAAATTAAGATATAAAATATGTTACATTCCATATGGTATATCGGTAAATTATGTATCTAAAAAAACATTGAAATACTTCATTTTTACATTTCTTGAAAGCAATGATGCAAAAAACATTTTAGGTAAAAATGATGCTAGACTTGTAGTAAGTGGTTTGCCTAAATTTGACATTTACTTTGATAATACGCTTTTAGTTAACCAAAACCCTCTTAGTTCAAAATATAGCAAACAAGTATTAATTTTAGAGCATCACACTCTCACTTGGCAAGACCCATCATTAAGCAATAAAGTAGAAGAAGGTTATTCAAAATTTTTAAAATTTCAAGAGCTTTACAGAGTTTTACCATCTAAATTTCCATCAATTAAGTTTATTTTTCGCCCCCACCCACTTTTATTTGAACGCCTAATTAAAGCAGGGGAGATGACGCAAGAAGAGATTGACGATTTTATTAGAGATTTTTCTTCATTTCCAAATGCACAGTATCAAGATTCATCAAAACAGCCTGACTATATAATGCTTTTTATTAACTCAGATGGCTTAATCTCCTCAGGAATATCATCTCTTTTTGAATTTCTACCATCTGGAAAACCAGTATTATTCCTTCAAAAATCCGACAACGATGGATTTAACGATTTTGGCAAAGCACTAGCTCCTTGTTTTTATAGAGCTTTAACATCAAGTGATATAATAGATTTTTTGGAAAGAGTTATAATTGATGGTAAAGATAGCTTAAAAGAAACAAGAAGTGAGTTAATCAAAAAACATCTATTTATACCAGAGGGCGGCTCTGCAAAATTTATTAAAAATTATATAGAAAAATATTATATAAACTCTAGATTTAAAAGAGTAATTATAAAAATTCGTTTAATACTGTATAGGCTTGTAGCACATTTAAAATCAATGAAATTTTAAGATATGTTTAACGTTAATAACGCTATTATACTAGCCGCTGGCAGAGGCACTAGAATTCTTCCCATTACATTAAATAAACCAAAACCATTAATCAATGTTGAAGGAAAGGCTATAATTGAACATCAGATAAAACATCTAACACAAATTGGAGTTAGCAAAATATACATCGTTGTGGGCTATCTTGCCGAGCATTTTAAATATCTCACACATCTTTATCCAAACATTGAATTGTGTTTTAACGATAAATACAAAACAGAGAACAACATATCTTCTCTCGTGGCAGTAAAAGATAAAATTGAAAATTCTTACATACTAGAAGGTGATGTCTATATAAAAAATAATATTTTCACCTCAAAACATGAATTTTCAACAATTTACGCTTTGTTTTCACAAAAAATCATAAACGAATGGGGGCTTGAAGTTGACAGGCACGATAGATTATTAAAAGTAAATAAAACTGCCAAAAATCAGCCCTACTTAAGTGGCGTTTCTTTCTGGACTAAAAACGATGCAGAAATTTTAAAAACTTCCCTTGAAAAAAATTACACGACCAACAGTCAATTATTTTGGGAAGAAGCAACTTACATGGAAAATTTAAAAAACCTACATATAAAAGTAAAACCTCTAAAATTTGGCGATGTAAAAGAGATTGATACAATTGAAGACCTAAAAAGCGTAGATAAAAAATATACAAATTTAACATCTTTAAATTCATTGCAAATAAATTATAATAATCAAATACCAATTAAAACTGGCATAACAAATGACAGCTTTATAGTTTCTTCCAATCTTTATAAAGAAAATCTCATTATCAGGCTTTCCAAAAATATAAATCATAACTTTATTGATAGAGAGAAGGAGGCTTCATCAATCAATCTTGTTAAACCTTTAAACATTAGCGAGGATGTTGTGTTTATTGACAGCTTAACAGGAACCAAAGTAGCAAAAAAGATAGAATCACAAACAATTCAAGCATCAGAAATCAAAACCTTAATCCCCAAAGTTGCCGAAATTTTAAATTTATTACACTCCTCTTACAAGGAAGAAGTCATAAACTTTAACGAATTTGATTTTTTAGATTCTTACATTAACCAAAATAAAAGCTTTCTTACAGATGAGTATTTTGCAATATATCAAAAACTTAAGTTGTACAATTCAAAATTGCCAAAATTAACACACTTACATTTTTGTCATAGAGATTTAGTGCCAGAAAACTTTTTAAAACAACAAAATAAATTATTTCTTATAGACTGGGAATACGCAAGTTTTTTTGACCCAATGTTTGACATCGCCTCACTTTTTGACGAATCTAATTTTAACACAGAAGAGGAAGAAATATTTTTTTTAAATTACAAAGCTTCTTCAATCACAAAAGAAAGGATAATATTTTGGAAAATCTATCTAAACCTTCTTTGGTCCATTTGGTGCTACTTCTTCTCAGAAGAGTATCTTTTTGACGAATATAGAAAGACGAGATTACAAAAAGCAAAAGACTATCTAAATTTGTTATGAGTAGCGGGTGGATTTTAGGTTTAATTGGAGCAATTTTATGGGCGTTGGATAATTTATTGATAGCGAAAGTTTTCGAAATCAACTCTTCTGCAAAAGTAATTGACACAATTGCAATTGTATTGACGAAGGAGTTGTTCATGTTTTGCACCTTATTTGTAATTATGTTATTTAGTGCCGTAAAAATTTGTTCAATATTTAAAACAAAAGAATTTTTATGGCTTTCCATTCCCGGAATTTTAACGAATGGTTTAGGAACTCTATGTTATGTAATTGCAATTAAACTTATCGGAAGTGAGCTTTCTGGTGCAATTAGTGGCGTATATCCCTTTATTACATTTATTTTTGGCGTATTAACAATGAAATATCGCCCTAATATATTAAGCATTACAGGTTTTATTCTCATATCAACAGCATTATTTTTTAATATAGAGATACAATACAACGGATTTTACTATCTAATAGGAATTATACTAGCTTTTTGCGTTGCATTAGTTTTTAGTCTTGAAGCTATTTTAATTGGATATATCTCAAATATAACATTAAACACGAGAGAATTACTTTTTGGCAAAATTACTTGGGCATTATTATGGGACTTAGCGGTTTATACTCCAATCATCTATGTTTTTTCTCTAAAATCAATTTTTAATTCAGCAACAATTGTGCTAATTTTTATCTCCTCCTTACTTTCAGTAGGCTCCTATTATTTTTATTACAAAAGCATTGTTGTTTTAAAGTCCGTAAATGCAACCGCAATTAACATACTCTATATTCCTTTTATTTCTATATTTAGCTTATTTTACTTCAAAATACCCATCTTTAGTGCAACTATATTATTAAACTGCATAATCACAATAGGTGTAATACTCATTCTCTACTCAAAGCATAATAAAGATGCCTAATCAAATGCATTATAATTGCCCTGAAAAACATCTCAAAATTCGCTAAGCAAAATTCATCTAATCACGTCAAAAGCTTTAATTATGCTTATTGCAGTTAGCATTTGCAAGTCATCATAATATTTCTTTATATCCTCTTTAGATTTTGTATATTTCTCACTTTGACGTGCTATCTCCTCCAATTTTTCACCTAATGTGTGATTTTTCAAATCGCTCTCCCTTTGTGAGAATATGCTTTGAAATTTATTCTCCCTAGCCTCCACCTTCGCATTCAAAACCGTTATATCAGGAGTTATACCTGCTGTTTGAATTGAAGCACCACTTGGGGAGTAATACCTTGAAACGGTAATTTTTAAAGCACCATTCTCCCCTTCATTCATAGGTAAAATAGACTGAACAACCCCCTTGCCAAAAGAAAGCTCTCCAATTACAACGGCTCTTTTATTATCTTTCAACGCTCCTGCCACAATCTCCGATGCAGAGGCGGAAGCTCCGTTAATAATCACCACAACAGGCACATCACTTGAAACTAAACTATAAGCAGTGGAGTAGTAAGCCCCCTCATTTTCCGTTTGCTTTAAAGAAGCCTCCTCGCAAGACTTTTTCTCGCTGTTGCACGCAATTGAGATTAATTTATCTTCAATTGGCATTTTTATCTTACTTTTTACACTTGCAATCCTTAAATTCTCTTTCAAAAAAAAGTTTGGTATAGCAACCGCCTGTTCTAATATTCCACCAGGGTTATTCCTTAAATCAATGATAATTCCTTTTATATTAGACTTTCTTTTTAGTATTTCCTCCTTCATCTCGCTAGCCGTCGTTTGTATGAAGTTAGAAATTCTAACAATTAAAATTCCATCAAAATCCTTCACCGAAACACTTTTATTTTTTATCTTCTCCCGCTTTAAATCAAGCTCAATCGGCTCTTTCAAGCCCTCACGAATTATCGTAATTTTAACATTCGTCCCTTCCTTGCCACGCATTTTAGAAGAAGCCTCCTCAATACTCATTTGATAAGTGTTTTCGCCATTTATATGAGTTATATAGTCCCCCGATTTTACGCCCGCCCTAAATGCAGGAGTGTCATCTATAGGAGAGACAACCTTCACGAAACCACTATCAGAGATTATTTGAATTCCAAGCCCCCCAAACTCGCCCTTCACCGAATCCTTAAATTTTAAGTAATCTTCAGGTTTTAGGTAGCCAGAATGAGGGTCCATTCCACTTAAGACCCCATTTAACGAGTTATAAATAAATTCCTCATCATTTAAATCATCTACATAAAGTTGCGAAGACGCTTCTTTAATGTAGTTGTAAAAATTAATATCCGCCTTTTGCTTTTTTTCAGCGAAAGAGTTAAAAACGACACTAATAAATATCAAGTTAAAAATCAAGTGTTTCATATGTTATACTAGGTTTAATATTTGGTATCTTATCAATCAAAATTTCTTTAAATGCAAGCTTTGATTTTATTATACTATACCAATCTTTGATTAAAGGGGAGACCCCTACCCACTTCATCTCTCCAAGGTAATCTATTATAGAAAGATGACAAGAGGCAACGATATCCGCAATTGTAAAGCTCTCTCCAGCTAAAAAAGAATTACCTGATAGTAAAAATTCTAAAAAATCTAGATGTATTTGCAGGTTATACCTCCCCGCATTTAAAGCGTTTACATCAGGAGTTTCATCTTGCTTAATCGTATGAATTACCTTTTCATATAAAAAAACCCTAGATACCTCATTAAAAAACTTCTCGTCAAACCAAAGTGCTATACTTTTCACTTTTATTTCCTCCCTTTCGTCCCCCCCTATAAGCTCTCCTTTTTTTGCATAATGGCATAAAATATGATTTACAATAAGGTCAGAATGAGGTATGACAAGCCCATTTTTTTTAACAAGCAGTGGCACAGTTCCTATAGGAGAAAGACGCAAAAAACTCTCTCTTCTTTCCCAAAATCTCTCTTCTATCAAAACACAAGGCACATTAAAGTAGGAGATAAGGAAGCGAACCTTTCTTGAAAAAGGGCAAAGTGGATAATGGTAAAGTTTATACATTAACTCCTAAAAAATGTTATAACTATTTTTATAGAAAAAATTTTTAATAGTCAAGAATATTCTAAAACATCTTTTTAAGAAGCCCATCTTTTAATATAAATTGATGAAAAAGAGCCATAAAAACATGCCCCACTATAAGCAAAACGAGTAAAATTGCAGAAACTTCATGAATTTGATTAAAAAGGTTTCCCAGCGCTTCATTCACCTCAAAAGATTGTATGGTAAATAAGTTAAAAACCTTAACGCTATAACCTTTATAAAGAGACATCAAAAGCCCTGAAATTGGCATTAAAAACATAAAAATATAAAGACCTAAATGCCCTAATTTAGCTATCTTTGACTTTATCTTTGTTTTTTTGTTTAGCAAAGTCCATAATATTCTAAAACTTACAAGGCTTAAAACAAGCACACCAAAAGATTTATGAAAAAAATACAAAGTTGGATTAAATTTTGAGTTTGCCATCACAAACCCTACAGTTAGCATTGAAATAATAAGAAGGGCAACAACGAAATGAACTATCTTAGAGACAGCACCATATCTTTCTTCCGTATTTAAAATTAACATAAAAAAAATAAATCTATAAGATATACTGAAGATAAAAAATTTATTTGTCAAATAGTTTTTTTATAATTTGCAAAAAATTTTTAATAAAGTTGCTATTTCCCAAAAAAATCTATCATAAGTTTTTCTAACGGCAATTTTTCAAGTTTCAACAACTTAAAAACATAAAATGTAATGCAAGTTTGAGTGAATAAACCAAATAAAATCACAAAAATATCATGAATTTTAAGAAGAATGCCCACCATCGCCTCATTCACCTCAAAAGCCTGTATGGTAAATAAACCAAAAACCTTAATACTATAACCTTTGTAAAGAGAGGCAAAAATTACCGAAATTAGCATTGAAAGCGCCAAGATATGAAAAACGACATATAAAAACTGGTTTAATTTTGATGTTGAAGCTCTTTTCGATTTAAATATAAAGCAGAAGAGTGATGAAACAAATCTAGTCATTAAAAAATATGTCAAAATTACATGAAAATAATAATAATGAAGATTGTATAAAATTGGTTTAGTTGTGTAAAACATTGATTTTACAGCCCCAAAACCTATATTATGAGCCAAAATAAGAAGAAAGGTAGAGCTAACACTAGCTATTTTAGAGAGAATTTCAAGCTCTCTACCATTTCCTCCCTCCATTTTTCTCCAGTTTAAAGCCAACATAAAAACAAATATACTTTATTTATCAAACAGCTTTTTTCTTTTTAAAAAGATTTTTAAAAAAGGTTTCAAAATAAATGAGATAATTGGTTTTTTAACTGCAAAAAATCCACTTTTCCATGCCCCATCTTTAATTAAATCTTTATATCCCCCAGAATTTGAAACATTCTCAATCACAACGCCTTCCACAAGCTTCGTATCTTCCTTTTTAGGAGTTATTGCAAAGTCTAAAAAAAGCTTAGTTATTGAGTTTTTGTCATACTTAATAAATTCTGCTTCGTCCCCAAATCGTTCCTTTAACTTAATTGCAAAATCCAAAATCCCCTGCCAAACCAAATTATTCACCTCCAAACGCTTCTTTTCCGTCTTTTGCAAGTCAAGCAAAATTGCATTTCCATTTTTGTCATACTTAACAGTTGTTCCAAAAGGGGCCGAAAATATAGCACTTTCAATTAATCTAACAAAGCTAGAAAAAATCTTAAAGCGAATTTTAGAAGCCCTATCTACCAAAAAACCAAAACAATTTTTTAGAGATTTAGCTTCAAAATTAGTCAACAAATAAAAGCCAAAAACCTCCTCAGGTTTTTTGATAGAAGAAATTATTTTTTGTATAGTCCCGCCATACCCAACATCACAAAGCCCGATTTTACCATCTAAAACATTAGATTTTTTTAGAAAATTAAAAATACTCAACTTCTCTCCGCTTACTCTCTCCATTATATCTTCCGCATAAAATTCAACCAATCTTTCAAGACGTTTTTTCTGAATTTTTGTGTAAATAAAAGACTTAATTTTATCTTCAAACGACGCAAAACCAAACTCCCTAAGCCTATTTTCCAATTTTAAATGGTCGCACTCTAGCTTTTCTATTATAAAATTTTTAAGCGTAGAGTTCCTAAACTTCCTTGTAAAATATTTCACAACATCACTTTTATCATTAATCACAAGAGGTAAGAGAGACCTCCTAGAGCATTCAAGATAGTGAGACTCAATCCCCTTATTTCCATGCAAAATTTCAAAAGCTTTGTGCAGAATAAAACCATCTCTAGCCAAAAAAAACAGATTTTTGATTTCATTTTTCTCCGCCATATCAAAAACCCAGTTTGTATAAGCAAAAACAATGCTTCCAAAGCCCAAAAAGCCCAAATTATAAGCATTTTCATTAAAGAGTGTATCATTCTTAAACCAACCGCCTTCTACATCAATTTTTTCAAACATCAATCCCAAGCTTGCAGAAGTTAAAACGCAGTTTTTTCTATCATTAAACAAGCTTGAATAAGATAAATTTTTACTTATTTCATCTCGCAATAGAGGCAGGTGAAATGCCTTCAATCCGTTTCTTTTTGCTTGAATAATATCAGACTTAACATTATCCCCAATATGCAATATCTCAGAAGGTAAAACACCAATTTTTGAAGCAACTAAAGGATAAATACTACCAGTTCTTTTAGTTTTGTTAAGAGAAGCAGAGGAAAACACGGCGTCAACATAAAATCCGTTCCTTTTTAAAAGCTGATTAAGAAAGCCCTCCTGAAAGTAAGTGTCAGAAATAACAATAATTTTGAAACCTTTCTCTTTTGCAATATCATACAGAAACTTTCCACTAGGACGAGAAAAGCACAATTTAAGCTCTGTCTCACTCTCCAAAAACTTCATAGCTCCCCTAAATTTAACAGGAATTTGAGTAAATCTGCTGTATATATCATCAATAGTTACCTCTTCTTGAGGAAAAAGCTTCCCTCGTGCCTCTTTCTCAACTTTTTTACGAAGCTTTCTAAAATTAAACTTCTTCCCCATCATTTTCTCCGTAAAAGGTTCTAAAAAAGAGAATAAGTCCGTCGGTTTATAGAAAGGTCTTAAAATTAAAGTATCAAATAAATCAAAAGATACAACCTTGACGTCATCTGGTATTGTAAAATTTTCTGTAAAAACACCACCCCCCATATCTATAAATTTTAACACTTTGAGTTTTAAAGAAATTTTTTAAAAAAATCAAGACTTATTTTTTTAGTTTCTTTAAAAATATGTGTTGATTTTTAATTTTTTTACTAATATTAAACCATCGATAGTTTTAAATTAATTTTATGGAAAGCATTAAAACATCTTATAAACAATCAGGCGTTGATATAGAAAAGGGAGATGCATTTGTAGAAGAGATAAAAAAAATATCAAAATCCTCCGAAATAGGGCTTTTTGGAGCTGTTTTTGACGTCTCTAAACTTGGAATGAAAAACCCCATTTTAGTTAGCGGAACTGACGGCGTTGGAACCAAACTAAAACTAGCTTTTCGCCTCAATAAACACGATACAATAGGCATTGACCTAGTTGCAATGTGTGCAAACGATGTTTTATGCCACGGGGCAAAACCCACCTTCTTTCTAGACTACCTAGGCACTAGCAAATTAAACCTAGAAATTGGTAAAGAAATAATAAAAGGCATCGTAAAAGGTTGCGAGCTTGCAGGCTGCGACCTCGTGGGAGGAGAAACCGCCGAAATGCCAGGAATTTACAAAGGCGAAGAGTATGATCTTGCTGGCTTTTGTGTTGGAGCGGTAGAAAGAGAACACCTACTTCCTCGTATAAGCGAAGTAAAATCAGGAGACATAATAATTGGTTTACCCTCTACGGGCGTGCATTCTAACGGATTTTCCCTAGTAAATTATATTTTAGAAAAAGTCAAAGCAAGCGATGAAGTTTTACAATCTCTCCTTACTCCAACCAAAATTTACGTTAACGAGGTTTTAGAATGCATAAAGGCAGTTCCACAAATCAAAGCACTTGCCCACATCACAGGAGGAGGGCTTCACGGTAACATAATGCGAGTTGTGCCAAACGGTTTAAAAGCAGAAATTGATTTTGAAAGCTTTGAGAGACCTCCAGTTTTTAGCTGGATAGCAGAAAAGGGAGAAGTTGAAGAGGAAGAGATGAGGCGAATTTTTAACCTTGGAATTGGCTTTACCATCATAGTTTCAGAGGATTACGCATCAAGAGTTTTGGCAATTTGTGAAGATGCAAAAAAAATTGGAAAAATCACTTGACTTTTACCTCTTTTCATTTCTAATATAAGCATTATTTTTATTTGTATGAAAGTTAGAACATCTTTAAAAAGTGCAAAACAAAGGTGCAGAAATTGCAAACTTATTAGAAGAGGAACTGCCGTTTATGTTCTTTGCAAAAACCCTAAACATAAAGCAAAGCAAGCGTAAATTGTGATTGAAAGCTCTTTTCTTCAAAGGCATTCTAGGACTATACTCTTAAACGGAGTAGATTTTGACGGAGCATTCTCTATATCAAAATCAAAAATACTTCTCGTTGGTGCAGGCGGAATATCATCTTCTATAATATCCATACTATCCTGTGCAGGAGTTGGAGAAATTGCATTATGGGAGGGAGATACATTAGAAATTTCAAACCTTCAAAGGCAATTTATATACAAAACATCCGATGTAGGTAAAAAAAAAGTGAACCTCGCTTCCAAGTTTATTCAAGAAAATAACCCAGAAATAATAGTAAAAACATACCCTAAATATCTAACAGAAGAAACCACATTTGAATTTGAAAAAACCGCCTCTAACTTTGATGTAATTGTTGATGGAACAGACAGCTTCTATTCCCGCTCCATTTGTAATAAAGTTAGCGTAAAACTTAAAAAGCCCTTTTTTACAGGTTCTTGCATTGGTTTTGAAGGGCAAGTTTGCAGTTTTAAAGGCTTTGAAAAACAAAACCCTTGTTACGCATGCCTTTTTGGAGCCGATTACAAAACATTCGTTGAAGCTAAAACCTGTGCCAACTCTGGCATTTTCCCGCCTCTTCCTTCAATAGTGGGAAGTTTGATATCACAAAATATCCTTCAGTTCCTTGCAATGGGGGAGTGCAACTTTCAAAAATTAACATTAATAAACTTCAATTTAAGTAAAATCTATAATAATTTTAGAGAAGTCCTTACCAAAAAAGATGACGAGTGCGAAGTTTGTGGTTGCTAAAAATGTAATCAAAATATATCTATAATATATCTAAACTTACTTAGAAAATAGCATATTATATACTAATGATATACCCCAAAAAGATGATAAACGTCTATAAATAATGGTAGCAAGGGAGGGACTTGAACCCACGACCTAAGGAGTATGATTCCTCCGCTCTAACCAACTGAGCTACCCTGCCATATGGCAATTACATAAACAAGCTATCTTACTTTGTCAAGTATTTTTTTAAAAAAATGGTGTTTATATACTTAACACATAAAATAATTCTTGACTTTTAATTTCTATTCATTTAATACATATTAGATTAATAAATAGAAATATGAATTTAATTGAGTTTCAAAAGCATTTTGCAGAAGAAAAAACTTGCCGTGATTGGCTTGCAGAAAAAAGATGGGGTAAGCCTGAAAATGCAGAGTGTCCTCATTGCAAGCATAAAGAGGCTTATATTCATGAAGAAGGAAAGCTTTATACTTGTAAGAAGTGTATGAAACAATTTACAGTTAGAATTGGCACAATATTTGAAGATAGTAGGCTTCCACTTGCAAAATGGTTTTTAGCTATCTATCTTTTTACAACAATGAAAAAAGGTTTATCTTCTGTGCAACTTTCTAAATATATAAGCACAACTCAAAAGACAGCTTGGTTCATTCTACAAAGATTAAGGGAAGTTATGAGGGATAACGGAAATAAGCCCTTTGGTGGCACAACTGAAATAGATGAGGCTTACTTTGGAGCAAAAGAGGAAAACAAGCATAAACACAAAAGACACACAACTACTAAACAAGTTGTTCTTGGTATGGTTAATCGTGAAACTGTGGCGGTAAAAGCAATTAAGGTTGCAAGTGCAGAAAAGGAAATATTACTTCCTAAAATAGCTTTAAATGTAAAAGAAGGTAGCACAATTTGCACGGATACATTACAAGCTTACAACGATTTAAGAAAGCACTACAAACATCACAAAATTAAGCATTCTGCTGGCGAGTATGTAAGAAGGATTGAAGCTTTTAAGGTTCACACAAATGCAATAGAAGGATACTGGAGTTATGTTAAGCGTGGTATTTATGGAATTTACCACTGGGTTTCTAAAAAGCATATTCAAGGTTATTTAAACGAGTTTAGCTTTAGGTTTTCAAAAAGGGCTTTAACGGATATCGCAAAAGTAGAAGAATGGTTTGCAAGATGTGAAGGTAAAAGAATTATGTATAAACAATTAATTAATGGTTAAATTTATGAGCGAAATGAATATTTTAATTTACGAAGGAAAGAAAGGAACAAGGGTAGATTTAAAATCTTTAGACCTTGAAACAATGTGGGCTACGGTTAAACAAATTGCAGAAATCTTTGATTGCACTACGCAAAATGTAGAGTATCACGCAAAACGAATTTTTGAGACTGGAGAGTTAATACAAAATTCAGTTACCAAAAAAATTTTGGTAACTGCAAGCGATGGTAAAAATTATGATACAATTCATTATAATTTAGATATGATTATAGCAGTTGGATACGGCATCAATTCATCTAGGGCTACACAATTTAGGATATGGGCTACTAAAATCTTGAAAGAATATATTATTAAAGGTTTTGCAATGGACGATGAAAGATTAAAAGACCCCTCAAGAAATCAATATTTTGATGAATTACTCGCAAGAATTAGAGATATAAGAGCAAGTGAAAAATTATTTTATCAAAAAATTAAAGATATTTACAAAACTGCGATTGATTATGAGGAAAATAAAAATAGTGATGAAGCAAGAGAATTTTTCAAAATAGTTCAAAATAAAATGCTTTTTGCTATTTGCGGTAAAACGGCGGCGGATTTGATTGTTTCAAGAATAAATGCTAAAGATAAAAATCTTGGACTTACTTCTTTTCAAGGTTCAGTTGTAAGAAAAAAAGACATAGATATTGCCAAAAATTACTTAAATAAAGAAGAAATAGAAAGATTAAATAGGTTGACAATGATGTTGCTTGAATACGCTGAAGACCAAGCTCAAAGAGGAAGAGTGTTAGCAATGGCAGATTGGAAAAACAAACTTGATAATTTAATTGTTTTTAATGATTATGAGGTTTTAAAAACGGCAGGCAAAATTTCTCACGATAATATGGAAAAAATTGTTTCTATAGAATATAAAAAATTTGATGAAAAAAGAAAAGAAGTTGAAAAAAAGGAGGCAGAA
>JBILVD010000067.1:0-6001 GCA_044370655.1 Candidatus Deianiraeaceae bacterium
TAAAAGATTTAACTAAAGATATCTCTACTTTTGTAACTATATGCTTTTATTGTAATTTCTCTATCATATTTTTTTATCTTTTCTTCCCTTTCTTTTCTTCCCTTTCATAAATCCATTCTTCACTATTCTTTTTCTACCACAAAACCTACATTCTTTTATAAACAATTATATCATGTTAATGTCTATAATGATTTAGCAAGTCCTTGGAATTTTCTATTTTCTGCGTCATTACAAAGCCCCCTTTTTATTTCTAAGAAAAATGAAGCTTTTCATATAAATACCAGGCTATACTAATAACAATAATTATATTTAATAAAGAAGACTAAAAATATCAAGTATTTTTGAAATTGTATTAAAGGTTAAAAATTTTCACGCCCTACTTCCGCAGTGCAAACTTCAATCCTTCACCTTCCTTAGCTGTGATATTTATTTTTGAATTTGGAGAAATTTTGCCTGCTATCATCTGGTTTGCAAGGAAGTTCTCCACCTCACTTTGAATTACTCTTTTTAGAGGTCTCGCTCCGAAAATCTCATCAAAGCCTTTATTTGCAAGATACTCCTTAGCGGATATATCAAAATTAACCTCAATTTTATTTGCCTCTAGCCTCTTTTGAAGCCTCTTAAGTTGAATTTCTGTAATTCCAAGCATATTTTCAAGACGAAGGCGGTTAAAAATCACGATTTCATCAATTCTATTTATGAATTCTGGTTTAAAGAAGTTCTGCACGGCTGTCATTATCTTTTGCGCATCGTTTGCTTCTTTGCTTGAAATGTGAGAAGCTCCTAAATTTGATGTCATTATAACAATTGTATTTGTGAAATTCACGGTTCTTCCTTGACTGTCCGTGAGCCTTCCGTCATCTAAAACTTGAAGGAGGAGGTTGAATATATCAGGGTGTGCCTTCTCCACCTCGTCAAAAAGCACTATTTGATAAGGACGACGCCTCACACTTTCCGTCAAAATTCCGCCCTCTTCATAGCCCACATATCCGGGAGGGGAGCCAATTAACTTTGAAACGGCGTGCTTTTCCATATATTCACTCATGTCAAGGCGGAGAATTGCCCTTTCGTCATCAAACAAAAAGCTTGCGAGAGTTTTGCAAACTTCGGTCTTCCCAACTCCCGTAGGACCTAAAAATAAGAATGAACCTGTTGGTTTGTTTGGGTCTGCAAGCCCTGTTCGTGAGCGTTTTATTGCATTTGCAACGGCTTTTATTGCGGTGTCCTGCCCTACGACTCTCTCTTTTAATTTCTCTTCAATTTGGCTTAACTTTTGTATCTCACTTGCCATCATTTTGTCTACAGGAATGCCTGTAATACGGGATATAACAAGGGCGATTGTGTCGGGTGAAACCTCTTCTTTTAAGATATGCCCCATTGAGTTTTCTTCCATTTGCTTTAATTCAATTTGAACTTTTGGAATGAGGTCGTAGGTTACCTCCCCCGCTCTTGCGAGATTTCCCTCCCTCTGTGCTTTTAACGCCTCCTGTTTTAACTCGTCTATCTGCTTTTTTAACTCGTTGATTTTTGCAATTCCTCCCTTTTCTGCCTGCCATTTTGAGGTTAAGTCTAGATTTTCTTTCTCTAGTTTGATTAGCAGGGTTTCCAACTCTTTCAGTCTATTCAGACTAAAATCGTCGTTTTCCTTTTTTAAAGCCTCTTTTTCAATTTTGAGTTGCAAAATTTGTCTGTCAAGCTTGTCAATCGCCTCGGGTTTTGAGTCTATCTGGGTTTTGATGTGGCTTGCGGCTTCGTCCATCACATCAATTGCTTTATCTGGTAAAAATCTATCTGTTATATACTTCTCGGAGAGTTTTACGGCGGAGATTATTGCAGGGTCGGATATTCTAATTCCGTGATGCATTTCATATTTTTCTTTAATCCCTCTAAGAATGGAGATTGCGTCTTCCTCACTTGGCTCACCGATGTATACAGATTGAAACCTCCTCGCTAGTGCTGGGTCCTTTTCTATATACTTCCTGTATTCATCAAGGGTTGTAGCCCCCATACATCTTATCGTACCTCTTGCTAGTGCGGGTTTTAGTAGGTTTGAAGCGTCCATACTTCCGCTTGTAGCTCCTGCTCCAACTAAAATATGGAGCTCATCTATGAAGAGTATGATTTTACCATCGCTGTTTTCCACCTCGTTGATAACCGCCTTGAAGCGCTCTTCAAACTCTCCACGATATTTAGAGCCTGCAACAATTGCTCCCATGTCAAGTTCGTAAACTTCCTTATCTTTTAGAGTTTCTGGCACATCATTTGCAATAATTCTAAGTGCAAGCCCTTCTGCAATTGCCGTTTTTCCCACTCCCGGTTCACCAATTAAAACCGGATTATTTTTTGTCCTTCTTGCTAAAACTTGAATAACACGACGAATTTCCTCATCTCTTCCAACGATAGGGTCAATTTTGCCAGACTTCGCTCTCTCCGTTAAATTTCTCGCAAATTTTTTTAACGCTTGGTATGTGTTTTCCGCTTCTTTGCTTTGGGCAGACTTACCAGCTCTTATCGTCTCTATTGCTTGCTTTAGGTTTGCAAGGCTTAAAATTCCGCAAGCCTTTATTGCCTCTGAAAGTGGGCTAGAGATAAACATCATAGCATAAAATAGCATTTCTGTCGTGATGAAGGCATCCCCAAATTGCTTCATTAAATTGCCTGCTTCCGAAATCACCTTGTTAAGCTCGGATGAAAGATAGGGCTTTCCCATTCCTTCACCACTTACTTGAGGCTTTTTTGATAGCAATTCCGTATTTTTTGCTTTTAAAATATCTCCATTTCCGCCTGCTATTGCAATTAAATTCCTGACTAATCTTTCTGTGTCGTTTAACATCGCTTCCATTAAATGCTCACCTCCAATTTGTTGATGCCCCCTTGAAGATGCAATCACAACCGCCTCATTCATAAGGGAGGTTGCCTTTTCTGTGAAGTTATCCATACTAGATTTAATTGTTTATAATTATAATATAATTCAAAATTTTTGATTTTTAAAGAGGTTGGTGAAAATTATTTTTTAATCCAATTTGTAATAATTTTTTTTCTCAATGGCTCTTCAAAAAAAGTATAGACAGTAAAGGCGAATATTAAGTTCAAAATTAACGAAGTCAAGCTTGCAATGTAAGGGTTTTGAAAAATTATTTTTGAAATAGAAATTGCAATACTTTGAAATAGAAAAAACGAGTAACTAACATCCCCCAGTTTAACCAAATATCTATTTTGTAAAAATTTTGCTTTTGAATTTTCGAAAGAAAAAATCAATAAACCAAAAAAAATAGCATGAAAAAATTGCAATCCGTTATATTTCCAAATACCACTAGAAAAGAAATTCATCGTTAAGCAATAAATAACAAAAAAAATAGATAGTGGGTTTTTGGCAATAGAAGGTAATTTTGCTAATTGACCTTCGTTTCTTAATTTGCAAAATGCAATTCCAATCAAAAATTCGCTTATTCTATAAATTGGGTTTGAATACAAATGATAGCTTGCAAAGTGATTATCGTTGAAAAATGACAGAATTGTGTTTATATTTATACAAAGTAAAAAAATAGATGCAAATATTAATAGACATTTTCCACTACAAGATTTTTCATGCACCATAATAAAAGGAAAGCATAGATAAAAGAACGCCTCAACAGAAATTGACCAAGAATTTCGGTTAAATAACACATAAGAATAAGATTTTTGAAAAGCTTGTATTAAGAAGATGTCATTTAATATATATAAAACCCAGTCTTTAAATGTTAAAGATGACTTTAAAACCAACACGGCAAAAATAGTAAAAATTATACTTGCAAGAATGTATGTCGGATAAATTTTTGCGAACCTTTTTATCCAGTAAATACGGAATTCGGAGGCGTTTTTAAAGTTATTTTGTGAATATACGTGATGCATTATATACCCTGAAAGCACAAAAAATGCAGACATAAAAGTTGCCCCATTTAGCAAAAATATATCAAATATCTCAATAGTAATATCTAATGCTAAACCTACTTTAAGGTGAAAAAGAAAAACTACAAAGGCGATTAAAAATCTTAAAATTGCTATTTGTTTTATTGCGTTAACCATATTAAACTTACTTCCTTCTGCCAAAAATTTTTTCAAGAAGAGATTGTTTTTGCTTTGTTTCTCTTATTTCTTCTTTGATTTCTTTAGTAAGAGATTTGGAGTAGGAGTTATCTTCCCCACTAAATTCTGTTAAATGTCCATACTCCACTCTAAAACCTTCAGGCTTTAAGTTGTTATCTATATAAAAAACAAATTTTGTGCTATATCTTTTTTCAAGAAGTGCGATAAGTTTGCGTTTGAAATTTGTGATGTGAACAAGAACGCCGTCTTGCAAGTAAATTGCCGTATGCTTGCCAAATTTTGCCTTACTTGAAAGAAGTTGAGAAGCAAGACCACGCATAACATTCATTGCTGTGTATTCAGGAGACTTTACAAATCCACTTCCTCCACAAGAATAGCACACAACACCTGATGCTTCAAACATGCTTTGGTCTGTCCTTTGACGTGAGAGTTCTAGTAATCCGAATTGACTAATTCTGCCAATATGCACCCTTGCTTTATCCTTTACTAAATGTTGCTTGATTTCGTTTTCAATTAATATACGATTACTAACTTTAACCATATCAATAAAGTCAACAACTATAAGCCCTGCAAGCTTTCTAAGCCTAAGCTGTTTTGCAATTTCCTTAGAAGCCTCTAGGTTTGTTTTAACTGCCGTTTCTTCAATGTTGTTCGCACTTGTCACCTTTCCCGAATTCACGTCTATAGAAACAAGAGCTTCTGTTTGTTGGATTATTAAATAAGCTCCTGATGGCATTTCAACTTTTGGCAAAAGAAGGGAGGTTATTTGATTTTCTACATTAAATTTTGTGAATATTGGAGTTTTTCCTATATAGTTGATGATTTTTATATCCCCTCCATAACCTAAGTTTTTGGCAAAATTGTTGACATCGTTGAAGATTTCCTCCCCCTCAACCACAATTTCCTTCACGTTAGGGTCGCAGTAGTCTCTAAGAACTTTTTTGATTATACTTTCTTCGCTGTGAATAAATGCAGGGGCTTCACTTTTTACTGTTTTTTCACGCACGTTATTCCAAAGAGAAGCTAGGTAGTTGTAGTCTTTTAACAATTCTTCTCTACTTTTACCTTCCGCTGCCGTCCTTACTACAATCCCTGACGATTTTGCAAGCCCAAATGAATTCACAACTTCTCTAATACGCCCCCTTTCTTGCACGTCTGATATTTTTTTTGAAATACCGATTTTTTTTGGGCTGTTTGTCATTAAAACAAAGTATCTACCAGGAAATGAGAGGTATGTTGTAAGGCTTACTCCCTTATTCCCCCTTTCTTCTTTAATAACTTGCACGAGAAGGAGTTGGTCTTTTTTGATAACCTCTCCAATGTTGTAAGATTTATAAAGAGAATTTAGCTTACTCTCCATGCCTCTTGTGTTGTCGTCCTCATCTTTTTCATTTAAAGAGCTTATCTCTCTCATAAAACGCTCTTTATCTTCTTTTGGAATTTGGAAGTAATCCGGGTGAATTTCCGCAAAGGATAAAAAGCCGTTTTTCTCCCCTCCATAGTCTATAAATGCGGCTTGAAGGGAGTTTTCTACTCTTGAAACTTTGGCAAGATATATGTTGCCTCTTGTACTTTCTTTTTCACTTGTTTCAAATTCAAAATCTTCAAGTTCGTTTTCGTTTAAAAGTGCCACTCTTATGTTATTTTGGTAAAGACCATCGATTAAAATTTTTTTCATATGTATACGAATTTTGTTTTGGCTAACTTTAGCCTTTATTTTTCTTTTTGTTTATTTTTTGAAGCAATTTTTTATTTTTGTCAAGCCCTGATTTGTAAAAAATAAAATAAGTTTATAAAAATACTTGACTTTTTTAATATTACTCATTATGAATACGCTATCTAATATTTTTATTATTTTTATGAAAAGCCTAATTTTTCTTAGAAATTTTACCAAAAACTTTTCCTTTATTTAAAA
>JBILVD010000068.1:0-5991 GCA_044370655.1 Candidatus Deianiraeaceae bacterium
ATACAATGCCATTCTTTATTATATTATAACTACCACAAAATCTACATTCATTCATAAAATAAACTAACGTTTATTTTATGAGAAAAGACATTTCTTTAAATGTCTAGCTATAATTTAGTGCAAGTCCGCAAAACCTTATTTAAATAAACTTGACGAAAAGGGAATTATTTATTTTAGTGTTAATTTAATATTGAAATTTTAAAAGAGCAATTTTAAGATTTTTGTTAGAATTTTCTTGACAATTATTAAAAGATTCTTTAACAAAAAGCATAATGTTATTAATTTTAAGTATGAAAAATGTTATCATAGTTGGCTCTGGCCCTGCTGGATATTCATGTGCAATTTATCTCGCAAGAGCAAATTTAAAACCACTTATGATTTCTGGTTTTGATGAAGGAGGGCAATTGATGACAACAACAGATGTAGAAAACTATCCTGGTTTTGCCGAGGTTATTCAAGGACCATACCTTATGGAGCAGATGAAAAAACAGGCAGAAAATGTAGGAACAGAGATGTTAATGGATAAAGTTGTTTCTATTGATTTTTCCTCAAAACCGTTCACAGTAAAAACTGATTTTGGAGCAGAATTTAAAGCCGAGAGAATTGTAATTGCAACGGGAGCTCAAGCAAAATGGTTAGGTATTGAAAGTGAGACAGAATTTAGAGGGTATGGAGTTTCAGGCTGTGCAACTTGTGACGGCTTCTTCTTTAAAGGCAAGGAAGTTATGGTAGTTGGTGGGGGGAATACGGCAGTTGAGGAGGCACTTTATCTTACAAATCACGCTTCAAAAGTTACTCTTGTTCATAGGCGGGATAAATTAAGATGCGAAAAAGTTCTTGAAGAAAAACTTTTAAAAAACCCTAAAATTAGCATTATTTGGAACTCAGAAATTGAAGAAATCTTAGGAGAAAAAGAGCCCGCAAAAAAAGTTACTGGAGTTAAGGTAAAAAATAAATCTGGAGAAATTTCCCAAATTAAAGTAGATGGTATTTTTATAGCAATTGGGCATAAGCCATCAACGGATTTTCTTCTAAATTCAGGGCTAGAGCTAGATAGTGAGGGATATTTAAAAGTAAAAGTAGGCACAACTCAAACAAACATTGAGGGTGTTTATGGAGCAGGTGACGTAGCGGATAAAGTCTACCGTCAGGCGGTAACGGCAGCAGGTTTTGGATGTATGGCAGCACTTGAAGTTATCAAAAGCTTTGAGTAATCTATGGAAGAGCTCGCCATTTACATACACTTTCCATATTGTGAATTGAAATGCCCCTACTGTGACTTCAACAGCCATGTTGAATCAAATTTAAAAGAAAAAGAGCATCTAAAAGCTTGGCAATCCGAAATTGACTTCTTTTTAAGTAAAATTAATAAATCGTTTGCTTTGGGAAGTATTTTTTTTGGAGGGGGGACGCCATCTTTGATGCAAAGTGAGACGGTTTATAACATTTTAAACTATATAAAAAATCACTCTCAAATTTTATGGCAAAATCCTGAGATCACACTTGAGGCAAATCCATCTTCTTGTGAATACAATAAATTCAAGCATTTTAAAGAAGCAGGGGTAAATCGGCTTTCGATTGGTGTGCAGTCTTTTAATGATGCAAATCTTAAGTTTTTAGGCAGAAAACATAGTGCACAAGAGGCAAAAGAAGCACTTTCAATGGCTCGTGAGATATTTCAAAACTACTCACTTGATTTAATTTATTGCCTTCCAAATCAAACTTTGGAAAGTTGGGAGAGTGAGCTTGAATTTGCAATCAAAAACTATGCTTTGGGGCATGTATCCGCTTACACACTCACCATTGAAAAGGGGACAAAGTTCTTTAAAATGCACTCGGAAGGGGGTTTTGTATTACCAGAAATTGAAGATGAGTTTTACGAACTCACAAACTCAATATTTGAAAAAAACGCCTTTCATAAATATGAAATTTCAAATTATGCAAAAGAAGGCTTTGAATGCAAGCACAACATTGCATACTGGCAAAGTATAGACTATATTGGTCTAGGGGCGGGAGCTCACGGAAGATTGACGATAGATGGAATGCGATTTGCAACACAAAATTTTGCAAATCCAGATAAGTATTTAAATTCGGTTTCTAGCTCAGAAAATGCACTACAAAAATTTGAGGCTCTTTCAAAAGAAGATATAATAAAAGAGACTTTAATTATGAATTTGAGATACAAAGATGGTATCAATCTAGACAATTTTGAGAAGAAATATGGTTTTAAAATAATGGAAAATCTACCAAAAAAACATATAGATGCCATGCTTGAGAATAATCTTTTAGAGCTCTCTAAATCAAATTTACATTTAACAAAAGGTGGCTTAAGCGTTGCAAATGCAATAGTTTCAAAGCTCATTAAATAATTTTTTGCAAAACTAAAACCACATTTTCTAACTGCTCTTTAGTATGAGAGGCGGAAACCATAAATCGAATTCTAGCACGCCCTTTTGCAACAGTTGGAAAGACTATAGGGCTTGCATAAACGCCATTTTCAAATAATTTACGACTTACTTCCATAGCTTTTGCCTCCTCGCCAATAATAACAGGTGTAATTGGAGTTTGAGTTTTGCCTATATCAAACCCAGCTTCCTTCAATTTAGATTGAAAAAATAATGTGTTTTCCCATAATTTCTTTGTATATTCGTCCGTTTCTTCAAGTATGTCAATCGCCTCAATTGCACAAGCAACCGAAGCGGGAGGTAGAGCAGTGCTAAAAAGTAAAGGTCTTGCTCTATGGTTTAGCCATTGGTATGTTTCTTTTAAACCGGCAACATAACCACCAATAGAGCCAATTGCCTTTGAAAGAGTTCCGATTATAAAGTTAACCTTACCGTGAAGCCCGAAATGATCTACCGTCCCTCTTCCATTTTTTCCTAAAACTCCGGAGCCGTGTGCATCGTCTACATATGTTAGGCAGTTATATTTATTTGCAAGATTAACGATTTCAGGCAGTGGAGCAATGTTACCATCCATACTAAATACACCATCTGTTATTATAAATGCATTTTTATAATTTCCACGATGTTCTTTAAGCATATCTTCCAAGTGGTTTGGGTCGCAAGTTTTATAAACTTTTTTAGTTGCCTTGCTAAGACGCACACCATCTATTATGCTAGCATGATTTAACTCGTCGCTTAGTATCAAATCCCCCTCTTCTGTAATCGCTTGAATTGCCCCTATATTGCAATTTAAACCAGACTGGAAGTGATGAGCCATCTCCTCATGTTTAAATTTTGCAATTTTTTTATCTAGCATTTCATGAAGCGTAGTATTTCCGTTTATAGTCCTCACTGCCCCTGCCCCAACGCCAAATTTCTCAATCGCTTCAATCGCCTTTGCTTTTAAACGAGGGTGATTTGCAAATCCAAGATAGTTGTTAGAACATAGGTTAATAACTTGAAAGCCATTTACAACTTCCATCGCCTCATTTGCACTTTCAAGCACATTTAAAGTTCTAAAAACACCACTGGTTTTTAAGTCTTCAATTCTATTTTTCAATATGTTCTGCATCATTTTTATTTAAATTATTTTTAGAAAAATTCTTGTCTATCTTATCAATTAACATTAAAATAAAGCTATCACTCGTTACGTTTACCGCTGTTGCAAAACTATCATTTGCTATACCTAAAGTGAACATAGCTTCTGCAACAACTGGAGGAAAGCCTAAAAATGATGTTAAAAGTGGTTTTGTTGCTACGGGCTCACCTCCTGGAATGCCTGGTGCTGCAAGTAATATTGTTGCAACTAGAAATATATAGGAAGCAATAAGTGTTTGGGAAATCATCTCCCCCGTAAATATATAATAAATTGCCATAGCTCCAAAAATTTGAGTGACCATAGACCCTAAAAGATGCGTTGTAGCAAGAAGTGGGACTGCAAATTCGGCAATTTCCTTTGAGGTGCCAAACTCTTTTGCTGCCTCAATACTCACGGGAATTGTTGCTTTTGAACTTTGCGTTCCAAGTGCTACAAAGTAAGCTAATATATAAGACCGAATAACCTTAAAAAAAGGCTTTTTGCAAATTAAAGATGTGATTAAGATAAGAATAATGGTTAGTGTGTTTGAAATAATAAAAATGGTAAGCATTATAATTGCAAAACTCTTTATACTGCTTGCAAATTCTCCACTTGCAGAAAGCTTTGCAAAAATACAAAAAATATAAAAAGGCAGGACAGGTATAAGAAATTTGTTTAATGTTAAATAAACACACTTCTCCGCCTCTTTTGCGAACTGCAAAATAAAATGAGACTTAATGTAAGCACAAGACACTCCAAAAATAAAAGCAAGAACTATCGCACCAACAACATCAATGAATGGACTTAGCATTTTTGGCAAGAAGCTTTTGTATATACTTTCTGCCATCTCCTTACTTTCAATTAAAACTCCAGAGAAGATACTTGGAATTAAACCTTTCCCTAAAATAAAGCTTACAAATCCAGCAAAAAGCATTGAGGTGTAGCAAATTATAATTGCAAACATAAGCAAATTAGAAGCCTTCTGCCCTAATTCTATTATCCCTGGTAAAACAAGAACTAAAACCACGATAGGTATAAAAAAGGCTATGAATTGCGAAAGCAAATCACTTATAGTAACAAGCCCTCTCAAGCTTGCAATTCCAATAAAATGATGTGTTAAGAACTTTCCAACTAGAGAGCCAAAAAGTATTGCAAAAATTATTTTAAAAATTAATGCACTAGCTTTTCCTTTAAACATAACAACATTTGATTAGTCATTTTTTGTAAATTGAATTTAGGGTTAAAGCCCCATTCTTCTTTTGCGCAAGTGCAGTCCATGTTTTTAGGCCAACTGTCAGCAATGTTTTGGAGTATAGGATTAACCTTGTAAGATATTTCAAAATTCGGAATAAGTTTTTTTATTTCCAATGCAATCTCTTTAGGGCAAAAGCTCATAGCAGAGACGTTAAAAGCGTTGCGATGCTTCAAGTTTTTACCATCTGCTTCTATCAATTTAATCACCGCATCAATTGCATCCTCCATATACATCATGTCAAGATAACTATCTTCTTTTAAAGGGCATACAAAAGACCCATCTGTCAATGCTTTATAATAGATTTCAACGGCGTAATCCGTCGTTCCTCCTCCTGGAATTGCAGTGTGTGAGATAAGCCCTGGAAACCTAAGCCCACGAGTATCAACTCCATATTTTGCAAAGTAATAGTCGCACAATAATTCACCTGCAACCTTACTTACTCCGTAAATAGTGTTTGGGCGTTGAATTACATCTTGTGGAGTATTCTCCCTCGGTGTGCTTAAACCAAAACTTGCAATTGAACTTGGCGTAAAAAAACCCGTTTTAAACTCCCTAGCAAGCTCAAGAGCGTTGTAAAGACCGCCCATATTAAGTTGCCACAACAGTTGTGGATTAGCCTCCCCACTAGCAGAAAGTAAAGAAGCAAGATGCACTATATAATTTATTTTATATTTAGAAATCAAATTACCAAAATGAGCAAAATTTAAAACATCTAACACCTCAAAAATTCCTTCAGAGCAAACGGAACTGTCATCTTTCCTAAAAATATCTGTCGCAACGACATTAGCCTTGCCATATATTTCTCTAAATCTAAGCGTAAGCTCGGTTCCAATTTGCCCCAAAGCCCCCGTAATTAAAATTCTTCTCATAAAATGATAAATATTTATATTATAGGTTTATTAAAAAAATTAATTGTCAAGCTTTTTTAATAGATATTTTTTATTTATGAAACAGAAAACTATTTAACAGTTAGTCAGGCAAGTATAAATCTCTCCTCCATCACCAAGATTTAATTGATAACATTGATGATTTGCTTAATTTTTTCAAAACGGGATTGACATCTAATTATAGCCATAAACATACATAAAAAAATCCATAGCCATCTTAACTACCCTTAAAGACTTGAAGTAGCATTTAGTTTTACGAACTAAGGCTGGAATATAATATCCTAATTTAGAGTTCCAACTTTCCACAAGGCATGTTTCTAACTTACT
>JBILVD010000069.1:0-5956 GCA_044370655.1 Candidatus Deianiraeaceae bacterium
CATATATCCTTTAAAAAGTTATTGTTTTCAATTTAAGGTTTTATTGGAAGATGTTAGTTTGCAACTGGTTTCTTAAACGAAGTTGGGGTTATTAGATATAAGTTATTCTCTGAGTTTTTTGCTTTTTCATAACAGCGTTTTTTGCTTTTTCTTTTAGTTCTTGTAATTGTGTAGTTTTTCCAGCCTCATGTAACGCACTAAGCCTAGAAGACTCAAATATATTATTTAATGTTATATCAGTGTTAAGTTGTTCAAGAGTGTTATTTAACTGATCTAGTGTCAAATTTTGTAGTGAGTTTTTAAAGCCATCAATCCAACTATTCTCGTTCTTCTTATGAATAAAGTCAACCTCTATACATGAACCGCATGCTGTTGTAAGATCTGCTAAAGCGACTTTTCTTTGATCGTAATTTTTATCTGCGTTATTACTTAAATACTCGGTGTAATCATCGTTGAATTTGTTCAATAGATTTTTACTTTCAATTATTTTGCTAACATTCTTCTTAAAATTAATATATTTCTTAAAATTAATATGTAAATGATTTCTAAGATTGTCTTTCAGTTCTGAACTCAATGTATCATCAAAAACAGCAAATGCCTTTATTATAGACTTAGGATTTATAGTATAAGACAAAAATAATTTTTCATTTTCTACCTTTGTTGTGTTGCCGTAACTTTCAATTCCTCCCTCTATTTCTTCGTCGTAACGTTTTTTTACAATACTTTTTATAAAGTCAAAATCGTTATCCTGTGATTGTGAATTGCCTTTCTTATCCCACAATGCTGCAATAATTGCAAGTGTAAGAGACCTTGAAATTCCCTGATAACAGTTGAAAGCTTTATCTGTATATTTATTTGAACTAAAATAATTATGTTGTAAATGCTTTGAAAATGCTAGTAATTGATCAGCGTTGTCGATATCATCTTCAATACCCCTTGCCTTTATTCCATAAAGCACCTTTTCTCCCTTTTTAAACTTAAATAATTTATATTCTTTTTTTTCACCATTAAAATCATAATATAATGTTTTAGGTTCTTTGACTAAACAGTAATTTTTTTCTGATTCGTTATGGAATTCTGTAAATATGGATTCAAAGTGTTTATAATCAGAACGTGTGCTAACATCTACAATCAAGGCTTTATTACTAAGCTTTGTTAAAAATTTATCTCGTTGTTCTTGTAAAAAAAGCCTTTTCAGATCCGCCTTATATTCTTCTTTAGTAAGACCCTCATCCTCATTCCATTCTTCGAAATAGAATTCCTTAGCAACATAAGTTTTTTTGTTTTCTGTATTTTGATAAACTTCTGTTGGCTTGTAACATGTCTCGCTTGGAGAATTTATTATGCGTTTTAGCGATCTTATATCATTGTCTGTGTAGTCGAAGTTACTTCGATAAGCATCTATTAATAGATTATAATCTTCTTCTTTTGCAAGGTTATATGTTGCACCATTTAAAACAACATGATTACCATTGAGATGGTCAGTCAACAATTTTTCGAAACCACCTGATTCGCAGCTTGGCAGGTTTCGATCAGTAATGGAAGCGTATTGACGTGATAAATGCGGTGGTAGAGCCATAGGTATAAAATAAAACAAAATAGATAATAATAAGTTTTATATTACTTAAAAAATAGATAATAGTCAAGTTTTTTTAAATTTTTATTTTAACTTGCACTAAATAGAGGATAACCATTCTTTAGTTTTTTTACTAGGTTGTATTTTTCAACCTTAACTTTTTGGTGTATGATGACTTGTTGGCTTACTTCTGCGGTTTTAAAAAATTTGTATAAAGTCTTCATAATATGTGTCATCATTTTTTTAGGTATCCTTAATTTTTTAAGGAAAATTTTTATAGTTTGGTGTAGAAGTTTGAAATATGGAAGCGAAAAGTGGAGAATTTTGAAAGAAATATTTTATAGATAGTGATTTTGGGGCTAAAAAGGACTTCTTTATTAAATTAACTATTTAGCTAGTTAGCGATTACAAAGGTAATAAAAATCCCAACTAAACTTTTTTTAAAAAACTTAATTCAGAGTAACATAAACAAATATTTTTAAAAAAATTAAAATAGTTCTTGAAATTAAAATATTCCTCTTTTAACGATATGTTAAATATTTTATTTAAAACAAGTGCAGTTTATTAGGAATTTAGGTTTTGTTTCTTCGGCTATTCTATTACTTTTGGTGTTAGCTATTCCTATGCCCGTTATAGCATTTTACAAACCTTGGCTGTTTAAGGTGTGTAATTTTCTAGGAGCATGTTTTATGTTTCTTATCAAGTTTTTTTGCGGGATAAAATATAAAATTGAAGGAAAGGAAAATATACCAAACGAGCCTTTTATTATTGTTTCTAAGCATCTCTCTGCTTGGGAAACTCTATTTTTTGCATACTACTTTAAAATTCCTGTTTATATATTTAAAAGAACTTTACTTTTGATACCGATTTTTGGTTGGTATATGTGGCTTACTGGAATGATTGGAATTAAAAGAAGCGGTGGTTCTTCTACAATTTTACAGGTCACAAAAGGTGCGGTTGATGTTATTAAAAGGCAAAAACGTATTTTAATAATTTTTCCACAAGGCACGAGAACTCCAGTTGATGAGAGGTATAACCTTGAAAAATACCCATATAAAAAGGGAATTTTGGGCATTACGAAAGAACTGCAAGATACTCCGATTGTTTGCGTAACTCACAATTCAGTAAAGTTTTTTGGTAGAGGATTTTTCTCTATAAAAAAAGGCGGAACTATAACAGTGAGGTTTATGCCTCCAATAAGAAGACTTGAAACTGATGGAATGGAGTTTCTCGCAAAAATTCAAGATACTATTGAACACGAAACACAAAAATTATTTTAAAGGTATGTCATTTTCTAAATTACTCTCTTACTTAACAAGTGATATGGCAATAGACCTAGGCACTGCAAATACTCTTATTTACACAAAAGAAAATGGAATTGTTTTGAACGAACCTTCAATCGTTGCCGCAGAAATTCAAGGAGAAAGTTTAACTCCATATGCTTTTGGAAATGAGGCGAGAGCTATGGTTGGCAAAACTCCCGCTAAAATTCAAGCCATTCGCCCACTTAAAGATGGTGTGATAGCAGATTTTAAAATAACAGAGGCAATGATAAGGCATTTTATTAAGTCTACCACTAAATCTAAATTATTTTTCAAACCAAAAATTATTATTTGTGTGCCTTCAACTTCAACATCAGTTGAGAGAAGAGCAATTCAAGACGCCGCAGAAGGTGCGGGAGCAAAAGTCGCATTTTTAATAGAAGAGCCGATGGCGGCGGCAATTGGAGCTGGCTTGCCAGTGCATGAGGCAACGGGTTCAATGGTTGTGGACATTGGTGGAGGGACAACGGAAGTTGCAATAATCTCTCTTGGGGGGGTTGTCTACGGATACTCCTTAAGAATAGGTGGAGACAAAATTGATGAAGCAATTGTACAGTATGTTCGTAAGGAATATAACGTATTAATTGGGGAAATGACAGCAGAAAAAATCAAGAAGTCAATTGGAACTGCAAAAGTTGAAGGGCTTTCTAAAGAAAAAGAGATTGTTGTTAGAGGAAGAGACTTAGTTAACGGCATTCCTAAACAAATAACGATTAATGAAGTTGAAATAGCCGATGCAATTGAAGATAGTGTTGAAAAAATGATAGATTCAATTAAAACTGCACTTGAGCAATCTCCTCCCGAACTTGCATCTGATATTATTGAGAGAGGTATAACTTTAACTGGGGGCGGGGCTTTGCTTCACAATTTAGATAAAGCGATTTTCTTGGCAACGGGAATTAAGGTGAACGTTGCAGACGAGCCATTAAACTGTGTTGTGAAAGGCACTGGCTTCGTATTAAATAACATTGAATCTTACAGACATTTAATTTTTAGACAGGAATGACAGGAGGTAGTGGGCAAAAAAAAAGTGTAATGCTATTGATAATATTAGTAGCATTGTTATTGGCAAAACTTGCTTTTATAGTATTTGTTTTACTATCCATAATTTTTCTTATAATTAAATTTCCAACATCAAACTATGGAGTTGGAACATGTCCTTACTCATATTCTAGCTTTGGATTGTTTGCAATGGAGTCTCAATCGCCAATTTTATACAATCTCTCCGAGATTATAATGAAAGTTATATACTCTGTAAACAGCGATGGAAAGGCAGTGGGCGTGCTTTCAAATTATAGAAATTCTTTGCTTCTCAATGATGGATTTCAAATAATTAGGATTTTGCTTGCTATACTTGTAACTGCATTATTAGGCTTGGGTTTTGTGTTTGGATTTATTAACATGAAATCGTCCGATATGTTAAAAAGATTTGGAATATTAATTTTGTTTTTGTGGGCAACGGACTCTGCTACTTATTCATTCTACGACTTATTAATTGAGCCTTTGATTTTAAATGGGTATAAGGGGCTTTCTTACATCATTAATTATAGTTTAGCTAGTACGATTGAAATAGCTGAACTTGCACAGTATATAAAAGATCACTCCTACAATGAATTTGGATTTATGGATGCGGTATTAACATCTATATTTTCAAAAGCAATATTCACAAAACTTATCTCGCTTTCAATGATTAACGTCCCGGAGCTTTCCTCTCCTTTGGTTTTAATAACGGGAGCTATTAGCACGGTTTTTGTCTATTTTGTTGGAATATATCTAGCTTATATATTTATGAGATTTGTAATAGAAATGACTTTCTATAAAGTGCTTATAGTGGTTGGGCTTTCGCTATTTCCATTATTTATATTATTCTTTGCCACAAAGGTTGTTGGAGGTTCTATAGATAAATTTTCTTCATTTTTCTCGAAGTATTTAATTGAATTGATTATAAAGCCTTCATTTACTCTGGTTGTGATGATTTTTGCATCTTCTTTGATATCGGTATTTATAATGCAATACTTATTTGGAGCTTTAAGTTTTGAAGTGTGTGTCAACATTAGGTATACAGGTTTTCTAGGAACATTCTACAATTTTCAACCTTCAGCACCTGCAAATACGACAGAATTGATTGGAACATTTTTGTTTTTAGACGAAACAAAATATCCTAACAGTTCAAACTGGGAAAGGCTGTTAACGATGTTTTTCCCAAATATTTTTATGGTTTGTGTAATGACTATTTTATTTAAATCCTCAATGCCAAAAATTAAGGAAATAATGTACGCAATAGTTCCAGGAGTTACGTCGGATAATGCATTTAGTAACATGATTTCAAGTGCCGCTCAATTTTTACAATCAACAAAAATAGGGCAAAAACTTGATAGTGTAATGCAAAAACAAAATTCTGATATAAGACGAGCTATATCACCATCAAACGTTGTTAATTCAGCGGCAGCTCTTTTACTACCTAAATATTTTAGTAATAGAAAACCTAGTAATGATAACCCAAAAAATGGTAATAATGAAAAAACTGATGATTTAAAAAATCTTGATAAAAAAAGTTCTATTGGGAAGGAGAAGCCTAAAAATCCTAGCATTGAAGACGCAAAACTTACACAAAATTCTACAGATAAAACACCTAAGGTTGATAATTTATCGCAGGATAAAGAAAATGTAGATAATGAAACTCCTGTAAATAAAGTAGACGATACCTCTTCTCCTATCAATACATCTTCTTCTACAAATAAAAACGAAGAAAACTCTAGCGAGCTTAATGTTAATGCTAATGGCACAACGCTTGCAAATAATGATGACATTGACACTAATGCTGATAATTCTTACAACTCACTTCAAGAAGCAAAGACTTTAGATACTCTAAATCCAGACGAATCTAGTCAAATCCATTCTCCTAAGTCAATGATAAAAGATGATAATAACAATACTTCTAAAAATAAAGTAGACGATACCTCTTCTCCTATCAATACATCTTCTTCTACAAATAAAAACGAAGAAAACTCTAGCGAGCTTAATGTTAATGCTAATGGCACAACGCTTGCAAATAATG
>JBILVD010000070.1:0-5867 GCA_044370655.1 Candidatus Deianiraeaceae bacterium
GAGCCACAAAATTTACATTCTTTCATATGAAACAAAAACTAATTTTAGTTAGAGGTATGATGGAGTATAATTAGATGTTAATCCTCAACAATTTATATCATACTCTTAATAAAGGTTGGAATGAATTCCTATTTGCTTATTCAAAAATTTACATTCCCTAAAAAAGAGATTTTTAGATATAACTAACTTAATATAAATCTAATCAGGATTTAAAATAACTCATTGACTTTTAACCTAACATATTTTACAAACACCTCAATTGTTATATATATATGAAGCTTAACCTTAACTTCCTTAAATTCTGTAACCCAATTAATGCATTAAAACAAGATTTAACCCCAAGCCATAATCACAGAACAGAAATAGATGGGCTTAGAGCTATTGCAATACTTTCCGTTGTTTTATTTCATGCAGGTTTTAGCTTTGTTAAAGGTGGCTTTATAGGAGTTGATATATTCTTTGTTCTATCGGGCTTTTTAATGACAAGCATAATATTAAAAGAAAAGGAGGAAGGAGCATTTACACTAAAAAAGTTCTATGAAAGAAGAATAAGAAGGATAATTCCTATGCTTATTTTTACACTTTTACTATTCCTCCCTTTTGCATACTACTATTTGCAGGAAAAAGAGCTTATATTTTACACTAGGTCGGCAGTTAAGGTTTTATTTGCTATATCAAATATATTCTTTGCAAATAATACAGGGGGATACTTTGATACAGCAACAGATTTCATTCCCTTAATTCACACTTGGACTTTAGGAGTAGAAGAACAATTCTATGTAATACTTCCTCTTATATTTATAATTCTATGGAAGGTAGGTAAGAATAAACTATTTGTATTACTTAGCTACTTGGTAATAATATCCTTCTTCTTAAATTTTGTTTTTAAGAATGCAACTCATAACTTCTATCTGCTACACACTAGATTTTGGGAGCTTGGAATAGGCTCTTTAATTGCTTTTATAAAGGAAGTAAAAATAAAAAACTTTACCCTAAACTTTGGTTTTAATGGTAGCTCTAAGGTTGTAAATGTATCTGCTAAATTTGTGTATAACTTAATTTCTACTTTATCACTTCTAACTATACTACTTTCCGCCCACTATTTACACGAAAAGATAAACAACTTACAGTTTAGAATGCTCTTTCCTGTAATTGCAACTGCTTTTTTAATCATCTTTACAACAAAAGATACAATAACTCATAAGATATTAAGCTTTAAACCATTTAGACTTTTAGGTTTAATTTCCTATTCTGCTTACCTTCTTCACCAACCTATATTTGCACTAGTTAGAACTTCAAGTTTGGAGGCTATAACTAAAACAGAATGGTATTTATGGAGTATCCTTACATTCATAATTGCTTACTTTACTTGGAAGTTTATAGAAAATCCATTTAGAAATAAGGAAAAGATAAAGTATAAACACATACTAATTGCCTTTGCCTTTTTTATAGCACTCTTCCACTTTGCAAATGTTATCACAAAAAAGAACGAGGGCTTTCCGCATAGGTTTGAGATGAGTGAGGAGTTGAAGGATGAGGAGTTGAAGGGGAGTTTTAGGGGGAACTTAACAAATAACAAAGAGCCATCAAATACACCTAGAATTATAAATGGTGTAATACAAGACATAGGAAGAATAGGAGACCTTAACGAAAAGCCAAAGTTTATTGTTACGGGAAATAGTATGGTTCCTACAATCATTCCTATATTTAAAGAATATGGAATGGCGGGGGAGTATTTTAGCTTTGCTGGAATACAAAGCCTTTTTGTGTTTAGAAAAGAAGCGGAGGAGAAAATGATCCTCGATAGAGCTTCTGGGGTGAAAGAGGTTGAATTTGCAAAAGCTAACCTTAAATATATTTTAGAAAGTAGTATTCAAAATGTTGTTATTTTAATTAACAGTGACTGTTTACCTTACATTATGGAGTTTGACATTGGAATAACTCTACTTTTACAAAATAATAAAAAAGTTTATCTTGTATATGACGTTGTAACTCATCCAACGCAAGCACCAAATATTTATAATTTTTTGCTAAAACAAGGGAAGCTTACTAATCAAAACTTATTAAAATATTCCGCTAAAGCAAAAGATTTTTTATCTCGTTTTGAAAAATTTGATAATTTATTGTTAAAGCATAAGAATAACCCTAACTTAAAAATTGTAAGTGTAAGAGATTTAGTGTGCGGTAAAGAATATTGCCCAGTTGGTACAACACAAGGTTCTTACTATGCAGATTTTAATCATTTCTCCTTCCACGGCTTAAAGCTAATTGAAGCTAGAATAAAAAAGGAAATACTAAATGACATAAAAAACAGCAATTAAATTTTTGCACTTACTTTACACTTATCGCTTGCAAAAATAATTAAATACAATATAAATAATATTATTTTTATAAAATATATGTCCTTTGGCTTTAAAGAGCTTTTGCTTATTGTTATTATAATTTTCATCATTTTTGGAGCAGGAAAGTTGCCTTCTGTGATGAAAGACATAGGAAGAGGTTTAAAAAGTTTTAGAAAAGGTTATAAGGAAGATAAAGAAGATAAATAAAAGGTATGAATATTTACACAAATATAAAAGCACAGGTATTAAATGTGTTATCAATAGAAAGTGCATTATGGGAAGTTATTGCAGTTGAAACTCCAAAATTTAAAGGTCAAGGAGATGTTTCTTTAAATGTGGCTATGGTTCTTGCTAAACATTTTGGCAAAAAACCAATTGAGCTTGCAAATCAATTTCTCCCTCAAGTTTCTACTTTAAACTTCGTAGAAAAAGCAGAAGTTGCGGGAGCTGGATTTATCAATTTATATCTAAAAAAAAGTTTCTTGTTGGAGGCGTTTAAGGCAAGCCTTGAAGATGGTTATGGTTTTGCAAACTTTGGAAAAGGAGAAAAGGTCAATATAGAATACTGCTCTGCAAACCCTACTGGCCCCATTCACATCGGGCATACTAGAGGGACGATTTATGGAGATGTTACCTCTGAGCTTTTGGCAAAAAATGGCTATTCAATAACTCGTGAATATTATATTAACGATGCTGGAGGGCAAGTTGAAACTCTGCTTAAATCCGTTTTTGTTAGAATGCGTCAAATTGAAGGGGAGAGTATAGAAGTACCTGATGGGTGCTACCCAGGAGAGTATCTTATCCCTATTGCAAAAAAAGTGCTAGATAAATTTGGTAAAAGTGCATACAAAAAAGAAGAAGAGGTAAAGAGTTTTGTTGTAAATGAAATAATGACTTCCATAAAAGAAGACTTATCTCGTTTGAAGGTAAATCACGGTGTTTTTACCTCGGAAGCAGAAATGATAAAATCTGGTAATGTGCAAAATGCAATTAATGTTTTAGAGGAAAAGGGACTTTTATATTATGGAATTCTACCAAAACCAAAAGGCAAATTAACAGAAGAATGGGAAGAAAGAGAGCAACTACTTTTTAAATCCACCAATTTTGGAGACAGTGAAGATAGAGCGTTAAAAAAATCTGATGGTAGTCTTACATATTTTACATCGGATATAGGTTATCATAAAAATAAAATAGATAGAGGGTTTTTTAATATTCTTCTCTCTCTGGGGGCGGACCATGCAGGATATGTAACTCGCATAACCTCAGCAACTAAGGCTCTTGCTCCAAAGGGTAAGGAAGTGAAAATTCAAGTAAAAGCTTGTCAAATTGTTAAATTCCTACAAAATGGAGAACCTGTGAAAATGTCTAAAAGAAAAGGAACTTTCACAACTCTTGCCGAGGTTTTAGATGAGGTTGACGCTGATATTTTACGTTTTATTTTACTTACTAAAAAAAACGACTCTCAAATAGATTTTGATTTAATAAAGGTAAAAGAGCAAAGTAAGGAAAATCCAATATTTTACATTCAATATGCTTACTCTCGTTCTTCTTCACTACTTCGAAATTACAATGATAATAATGCTTTCACAGATCTTGATATTTTAAACTTAGAAGAAGAAATTGAAATTGTGCGTAAGGTTTTAGAGTATCCTAAAATTATGGAAATGGCAGTTAAAAAGCTAGAACCTCATCTTCTTGCTAATTATCTATACGAACTTGCTTCTATTTTGCATAGCTTTTGGAATATGGGTAATGAAAGGCACGAGCTTAGATTTATCTCAAACGATGTTTCAAAAACAAATGCTAGAATGATGCTCGTTAAAGCTGTTAAAAATGTTATACAATCCGCTTTTTCTATATTCAAAATAACTCCACTTGAAAAAATGTAGAAATTTAGGTAATTATATTGATGAGCCAAAAATGTTAATTTAATCAAGAATTAACTTTTTTTATAATTTAGCTCTTTTTGGAGATTAAAATTCTAAAATTAAAGATTTGTGGTGTCGAGAATTTCATACTTGGGATTTCTTTGTAAATATAAATGATTTCTTTATAGAGTTTATTCTAGAGAATTGCAAACATATGAGTAAAATTCAAGAAATAAATATTATACGTATTTCTCTAAAAACACTGAAGCCTTCAGATAAACAAATCAAATAACATTATCAAAAGATTTAATTGTTAGTTTTTTAATTTAAATAAGAAACTATTTTTTGCACGCATCACAACCAACACTTTCATATACTCTTATTTCTAAATCTTAGTTTTAATGCTTTTATAGATGGAATAATTTTATATAACGCTTCATTTGAAAAGTCAGGAAGATTAAAAAAGTCGTCCATTGTCAAAATAATTTTTTTATCATAAAGAGTGATGTTTACGGTTCAGCTTTATATAACTTAAAAAAATCTTAAATAGCCAGTAATTCCTATTTAATAAAGGCATTGAAAAACATTAATTAACAGCACTCCAAAAGAACAATTTTAACATGCAATTTGAATATTTTTGCTTTCTTTTGGTTGTTAATTCTTTATAAACTAGATAGTTATCTAATTTAGTATTACTTTGATTTTACATCTTTCTTCAAGCCTTGTAAATAATTTATCACATTCTTTTGCACTTCTACTTCTAATTTAAAAACCCAACACTTCCCTTCTTGATGAATTATATTTTATCAATTTGAACTCATTCTATTATTTCTTCTTTTATTTTTGAGAAAGTCTCTAAAGAAATTTCAACTATTTTGCAGGAAATTTAGGTAAGATTTAATGTTATAATCAAAAGTTTAGTATAAAATTTTCTTATATAAATAATAATAAATTAGTATTTTACTTTTTATTTTAATGCTTTAGTATATAACTGAAAAACAATTTATTATATTTTTATGCTTACTATAGGTGAAAACTTCCCTCACTTTAAATTAAAAGCAGTGCGTCCTGTACCTGTTTCTGAAATTAAAAGTCCTGAAGATGCTTTTATTGAAGTTTCAAATCCTCAAGGGAGATGGGCTTTGTATTTCTTTTGGCCAAAAGATTTTACTTTTGTTTGCCCTACGGAAATTAAAGCTTTTGGAGATTTACTAGGAGATTTAAAAGATAGAGATTGCGACCTTTTCGGTATAAGCACTGATAATGAATTTGTTCACTTTGCTTGGAGGAGAGATAATGAAAATCTTAAAAATCTTAAATTCCCTATGGTTGCAGACATCAGAAAAGACCTTTCTCGTGCTTTAGGAATTTTGGAAAAAAATGAAGAAGTAGCAAGAAGAGCGACATTTCTAGTAGACCCTGAAGGCGTTATCCGTTTTGTTGAAGTAACTGATATGAAAGTTGGAAGAAATCCTTCCGAAACGCTAAGAGTTTTAGATGCTCTTCAAACAGACGAACTTTGCCCTTGCAACTGGAAAGCGGGAGAAAAAACCTTAGGTTAATTCACCCCGTTTAAGCTTTAACTAATTTAAAATATTGCAACTTAAATATAAATTATTTATTTTATGGAAAAGAATATTCTAAAATTAATTTCAAA
>JBILVD010000071.1:0-5794 GCA_044370655.1 Candidatus Deianiraeaceae bacterium
ATACAGTTCTTTACTATATTACTTGAATTACAAAACCTACATTCTTTCATAAACAATTATATCATGTTAATGTCTATAATTATTTAGTAAGTCCAATTTAATTTTTCACAAAAAGTTAAAAAACTAATTGATTTTTTTAAAAAACAAGTTTAAAATCTGATTATTTATCATTATTAAAAAAATGCAAATCGGTGCTGAATTTTTTAGGTCTAACTTTACATACATTACTGAAATTTACAAGAAATACAAGGTTAATCCTTCCTCTGTAGACGCCTCTTGGGGGCAATTTTTCACTACTTTATCAGATGACGATAAAGCATTGATGGAAGAAATAAATCATGAAAAATCCGCCGTTATTGGCAAGAGAAACGAGCTTTCTTCCTTACCTACAAATGAAGTTTTAGAGATTTTAGCTAAAGAAAAAGACACAGAAAAAAAGAAAAAAGAGGCAATTGCAATTGCAGTAAAAGAGGGATTTGCAGGGGCAAGTTCTCTTGAGGCAAAAGTTAAAGAAATAGCAGAGAATTATCGTAGTTTTGGGCATTTAATTGCAAGTCTAGACCCTCTAGAATTAACACCAAAACCAAAAAGAAGTGAGTTAGAGGCAGACTTCCCATCTCAAGACCTAGAAAAAGAAGTATCAATTTTCGGCTTTAAAGCAAAAGTTAAAGACCAAATCTCATTTTTCAAACAAACTTACACTTCCAGCATTGGGGCGGAGTTTCATCATATCAAGAATTTGGAAGAAAGAAACTGGCTTTACGAAAATTTTGAAAAGGCTTTTGATGCAGGAAAAGATTGCAAAAAACACGCTCTTGAAACTTTGATAAAGGCCGAGAGTTTTGAAAACGCTCTCCACCTAAAATTCCCAGGAGCAAAGAGGTTTTCTGTTGAAGGAGGAGAGGCAACCCTCGCTTCTCTTGAACAGATGTTTCTAAAAGCAACAGAAATGGGAGTAAAAGACGTTGTTCTTGGAATGGCTCATAGAGGGCGTTTAAACGTTCTAACCCACACTTTAGGAAAGCCGTATCATGCACTTTTCTCTGAATTTATGGGAATTAGCTCAATTCCCGAAGGAGTTCCCGGCTCTGGAGATGTAAAATACCATCTAGGTTTAAACACAGAAAGAACTCTAATAAACGACAAAAAATTAAAACTTTCCTTAACTCCAAACCCCTCTCACTTAGAGTCCGTTAATCCTGTTGTAATGGGGCGAGCAAGGGCAAAGCAAGACGCACTTCCAAAAGAAGAAAAGCACTCTGTGATGCCTATCTTAATTCATGGTGATGCCTCAATGGCAGGGCAGGGCGTTGTTGCGGAGTGTCTTGCTATGTCAAATTTAGAAGGATATACAGTAAAAGGGACAGTTCATATCATAATTAACAACCAAGTTGGCTTTACAGCTATTCAAAAAGATACAAAAAGCAATACATACTCAAGCGATGTTGCAAAAATGATTGACGCCCCAATCATACATGTAAATGGGGACGATACCGAGAGCATTTTGAAGGCTTCTGCACTTATTGTGGAGTATAGGCAAAAATTTAACAAGGACGCCGTTATTGAAATTATTTGCTATCGTAAATATGGTCATAATGAAGGAGATGAGCCAATGTTCACTCAACCTGTGATGTATAAAAAGATTAAATCTCTTGAAACTCCTGCCACCATTTTTGCAAAAAAACTCGTTCAAGAAGGCATAATAGAAGTGAATTTTGAAGCTAATTTTAGAGAAAAAATCAAAAATAAATTAAACGAGGAGTATGAAGTTGCACAAACCTACAAACCAACAAAAGCAGACTGGCTTGAAGGAGGTTGGAGCCATATTAAAAGGCTTGAAAATGCAGACGACTTAACCTATTTTAAAGACACAAAAATCAACGAGAAAACCTTTGATATAGTAGGGGGGGCAATTAGCAGAGTTCCAGAAGGGTTTGCAATGAATGTTAAAATTCAAAAGCTTCTTGAGGGTAGAAAAATGTCACTTCTTTCGGGAGATAAAATAGACTGGGCAACCGCCGAACTTTTAGCATATGGGTCTCTTCAACTTGAAGGTTATTCTATAAGGCTTTCAGGGGAAGATTGCGAGAGGGGGACATTCTCTCACAGGCATGCCGTCTACTATAATCAAGAAAATAACGAGAAATATCAACCTCTAAATAACTTAAATGTTGAAAAATCAGGTAAGTTTGAAGTTTATAACTCACTACTTTCCGAGTTTGCAGTTTTAGGTTTTGAGTATGGATATTCTATACAAAATCCTAATTCCTTAACACTTTGGGAGGCTCAATATGGAGACTTTGCAAACGGAGCAATAACAATCTATGATCAATATATATCTTCAGGGGAGGATAAATGGCTTAGAATGAGCGGCCTTGTCTCTCTTCTTCCTCATGGGCTTGAAGGTCAAGGGCCAGAGCATAGTTCCGCAAGGCTTGAGAGGTATCTTCAGTATTCAGCGGAGAATAACATTATTGTATGCAACTTCACAACTCCCGCAAATTTGTTTCACGCACTTCGTAGACAGGTGAAAACACCTTTTAGAAAGCCACTTATTGTTGCATCTCCAAAGTCTTTATTACGTCATAAGTTAGTTGTTTCCACAATGAAAGACTTCACAGAAGGAAGCTTTAAGCCAATAATAACAGATGTTGAAGCAAAATCCGCAAAAAAAGTTGTCTTTACAAGCGGAAAGGTTTATTATGAACTATTAGAAGCAAGGAAAGATAATAACACCGCACTTGTGAGAATTGAGCAATATTACCCCTTCCCATCTTCTATGTTGAAAGAGGAGATTTCGGTCTTTAAAAATGCTAAGGAATTTGTGTGGGTTCAAGAGGAGCCAAAAAATATGGGAGCTTGGAGTTTTATTAGAGACTACCTAGAAGACGCAGTTGATAAAAAGGTATCTTACATTGGGCGTCCTGCTAAACCTTCTCCTGCAACAGGCTTTACAAAAGAACATGCAAAAGAACAATCTTTAATTATCAATGAAGCTTTAAAATGAAAATAAAACTTATAACATTTACATTCTTAGCTTTATTTGCTTGCACAAAAGCTGATAAAACTCAAGAATATTACTCCCCTACACCTGAGAGCGAAGTTCAGCACAACCTTGAGGCAACTCAATTTTTTCTAAATGTTTTAAATACGGAGTATCTAAAAGTAGCACAATCTTTAAAGTTGCAAGGCTTTAAAAAAGATGCAATAGAAATGGAGGATAAGTCCAAATTTGCCTTAAAAAGAGATGCAACATACTTCACAGAGGCGTCCTTTCCTCTTATGGGTAAAAAATACGATGAAATACAACTTGCAAGATTGTTTTTAGAAAAGTTACGAGGAAATACTCTTATTTTTAAATACTTTCCAGAATCTATAGCTAGAATGCAAGTCTATTATGACTGTATGGTGCTTGAGTATAGAGACGAATATACAAAACCTGCCCGTAATTTCTGCACAAATCAATTCGACATAATACAAAAGGGCTTTCAAAGAACAGGCTTTACAAAAAACATCAAATACGGAGAATCCCGTGAAACATTCATAATTTACTTTGACTTAGGTTCGGCAGAAATCAAATCTGAATTTTATAATATTTTGAGCGATATTACAAAAAAGACAAAGTCAATGTCTAAATATTCAATTAATATAGTCGGTCTTGCAGATAAAACAAGCACTCGTCAAGTTAACATTGAAATCTCAAGAAAAAGAGCAGAAAATGTTAAAAATACACTTGTAAGAATGGGAGTTAATGCATCTCAAATTCAAACACAACATCACGCAGACGAACTTCCAATTGTAGAAACCGAAAAACCCGAAAAATTCAATAGAAGAGTTTTAATTGATTTAATAGGCGAATGAAGTTGTGCGGTTTTAATGCTGAAGGAGAGTATGCGGTTGCAATAGGAAAATTTGGAATTTTGCATCAAGGGCATAAAAAATTGATAGAAACGCTCTTTGAAATTTCAAAAAAAAGAACTTTAATTCCTGCCATACTCTCGTTTCATCCCTCCCCCGCTATGTTTTTTTTAAAAGATAAGCAAAAATATGGCAGGATATTTTCTTTTAAACTTATCCAAAAAGCAATCAAACACAACTTCAATCAAGATTTTTCATTTTTCATTGCAAAGTTTAATAAACATTTTGCCTCTCAATCACCAGAAGAATTCATTAATTTTTTATATCACAACCTAAAAGTAAGATGCATTATAGTGGGGAAGAATTTCTATTTTGGCAAAAATAGGGGAGGGGATGTGGCAACTTTATCCAAGCTTTGCAAAGAAAGAGGAATTATGCTTGAAATTTGCGAGTTAATAAAGGAAGAAAATTCTATCATTTCAACAACTTACCTTAGAAATTTGATTCAATTAGGAGAAGTAAGACGCTTTAACGAATTAACCGCATTTAAAACTTGCTACTCCATTGAGGGCAAAGTGCAAAGAGGGATGGGGCTTGCGGGAGAAGTTTTGGGCTTTAAAACAGCGAATATAGCTTTAAAGCCAAACCTCATTTTTCCTAAATTTGGCGTTTATCGTTGCAAGGTTTTTATTGAAAGCGAAGAGTTATTTGGAATTGTGAATATAGGAATAAAGCCAACAATTTCAATGAAAGGCTCCGCTATTGCCGAAGTTCACATACTAAATTTTGACCGTGATATTTATGGAAAAAAGATTTCTTTAGAATTGATTGATTTTATAAGAGAGGAGAGAAAGTTTGCCTCCCTTGAGGAATTGAAGAGGCAAATTAGGAAGGATATAATACTATAAAACGCACTCTATCTATTTAGTAGTGTCGACTTAGTTGGAGAAGAAGTGTCTGCGTTGCCTACTGGTTCATTTTTTAACCCTTCTCTTATCTCATTTATTCTTTTTTGAATTTCTGTATCCTTGGGAACAAAAGATATATTTTGCCCTTCGTCTTTTGAAGGGAATTTTTTTAAACCATCTTTTTCGTTTAATATACACAAATTTCCATCTTTATCAACCCACTCAAGCGTGTCGTTTGACTTGTGTGCTAGAAAAGCCTTTTGAAATTCTGCTGGGTTATCGTCATAACAAAATTCTCGATCACCTACTTTTATCGTCATTTTGTTATACCTGACACCACCATCTCCCGTAACATCTTGTGCTATTAAATCTATATTTCCTTGTTTTTCAAAATTCAATGTCATTGTTGCGTTTTTTTCTAATGAAATGTTAGTAAAACGTTGGTGCGTTGTTGAATTATAAGTATTTTCAATAGTAGATTTTGCGTCTGTGCTTGTAACTTTCATATGAGTGTCACGTGCACCCGTAAACTTCTCTTGATTAATATTTTTGTTTCCACCAATTTTTGCACCATCTTGCATTTCTTTAAGAGTGAACTCACGAGCCTTACTTCGTTCATCAACCCATTCGCCTTTCCCATCTATTTCCGCAAGATACTTAGTTTTACCTTCTGCCTCGTTTTTACTAACTTTCCATTTTAATTCCTCTGGTTTAATTACAATATCTTTTGATCCAATTTCAAGAGTATTACCCTCCTCCTTCTTCTTCTCATCCTTCCCATCCTTCTCCTCTTCCCCCTTCCCATCCTCCTTCGCCTTCTCCTTCTCCTTCTCCTGTTGTGCTTTGAATATTTCCAATTTTAGTCCTATTTCTTGTTCGGTATTAACGTAAGTATTCACCCTTCCTGTATCACCACCTGTTTCTTTATAATTACCAATATCAGTTTTATTAACATTTTCAAAGTTATACTTCTGAACTTTTCCACCTTTAATTTCAACTAGATCGTCTCCATCTTTAAATAATATAGA
>JBILVD010000014.1:0-18868 GCA_044370655.1 Candidatus Deianiraeaceae bacterium
TAATTTACTCTAAAAATCAAATTTAACCCTTTTCACACTCTTACCTATAGAATGTGTAAGCACCAAATCAAAGCTATTCTCATTTTCCCTATTGTTATATCTAAAGCAAAACTCATTAACATACTTTTGAAGATGTTGCTTGCTCACGTGATGATAAACCCCATAAATCCCCCCTCTTGAATGTAGACCAAAAGTTTTCAATTCCGTTTGTGTGAACTTGCTTTTCACCTTTCTTCGCATATTCCCCCTTAGAGTGGTTTATATGTTCGTGTTTGTAATAAAGCTTTAACATTTCATAAGAAGCGTGTTCGTCTGTTATTAATGTGCTAGCAATTGCAACATTATTCATAATCTTTTCAGCTAAATCATAGTATTTAGTGCTTTCCACGTGAAAAGCCTTTGCAAGTTTCTTATCTCTATTTATTAAGCCTAAGATGATTGATTTTGCACTTTTGCCTCTCCTGTATTCGTGCTTGTTTTCTTCCTTACCACCTACATAAGTTTCATCGGCTTCAATGATACCTTGCATTAAGCCTGTGAAATCATCATCATTATCATCTTTATCATTTCCCATAGCTTCCCTTATTTTTTGCAGCATACGCCAAGCAGTTTTGTATGTTACGCCTATTTCCCTTTGTAATTGCAAGCCACTTATTCCTTTCTTACTATTTAAGAATAAATGAATAGCAAAGAACCATTTTCTTAAATCCGTGTCACTTTTTTCAAATATGGTATTTTTAAAAATAGAAAATGTGTTGTTGCATTTTTTACAATCAAAGTTTTTGCTTTCACCTCTTCTATATGTTGTTTTATTTCCGCAGTGATTACAAACCGCTCCTTGCGGATACCTAACATTGATAAAGTGCTTAATACAAGCCTCTTCAGTGCTAAACTTTTTAAGAAAATCAAAGAAATTCATATAGTATTTAATGCTTATACTGTATTGTAAACTATTTATTTTCGTATGTCAAGGGATAAATGCCCCTTTTCGCTTCCATACCTCACATTTATATAATACTCTCTAAAAATTTTCCTTAAAAAATTAAGGAGACCTAAAAAAATGATGACACATATTATGAAGACTTTATACAAATTTTTTAAAACCGCAGAAGTAAGCCAACAAATCATCATACACCAAAAAGTTAAGGTTGAAAAATACAACCTAGCAAAAAGCTATTATATAATCCAAGCCTTAACATTTTCGAAAAACTCCTTGCAATTTAATTTTTAAATAATAATAATGGGTGGAATTTTTTATTTTATAAAAATGAAAGCAATAATTGCGTGTGCAGGTTTGGGAAGTAGGATATCCTCTCACATTGAAGGCAAGCCTAAGTCTACCTTAGAGCTACCAAACGGCAAACCTTTGCTCGTTTATACTATAGAAGTTTTAAAAGATTTAGGTTTCAATAAAATCGTTGTCATCGTGGGTTATAAAAAAGAAATAATTGAGGATTTAGTAAAGCCGTTTAAGGATTTAGTAAAGATATATTTCAACCCATTTTTTGAAGTTTGTGGTTCCGCAGGTTCGTTTTTTATTGCAAAGGAAGAATTTGATGGAAGTTCTAAAATGTTGCTTATGAATGGAGATAGTTTTTACACAAAGGAAATTTATGAAAAACTACTAAAAGAACAAAAAAGCCCAATTTTGCTAATTGATAAATCAAGAAAGGAAATTGCAAACACAAAAGTTGTTTTAGATGAAAATGATTGTTGCATTGAATATGACAAAGATATAACAGAATGGGATGCTGAAAGTTGCGATTTATTCCTCATCTCTGCAAAATATTCCCTTCGTTATAAAATACAACTTGAAGAGTTATGTCAAGTTAAAATCAAAACTGGCTGGTGGGAGAATGCAATGACTGACTTCTGCAATAAATTTCCCGTATATACAAAAGATATAGGAGGAGCGTTTTGGAGGCAAATAGATTATTTAGAAGATTACGAAAAAATCATTCATTATTTTAAAAACAATGAAAACACTTGAACTTATAAATATATGCAAATCTTTCAATGATGTTGATATATTGCAAAACATATCCTTGACAATTAATAGAGGAGAAAGCACTTGCCTTTTTGGAGCTTCAGGTTCTGGTAAGTCTAGCTTGCTTTACATTGCAAGTGGAATTATTAAGCAAGATTTGGGAGAGGTTTTGGTAATGGATAAAAAAATGCAAACAGAAGAGGATTTTTTAAATGCAAGAAGAAGTTATTTTGGCTTTATATTCCAATTTCATAATCTTATTCCCGAACTTAGTGTTAGTGAAAATATATATATAAATCAAAAAATTTGTAATAAGGAGGATAAAGAATTTGCTAGCTTCCTTTTAAATGAATTGGGATTATTTGACAAAAAGGATATGAAGCCTCAAACTTTGTCTGGTGGGGAGGCTCAAAGAGTTGCGGTTATAAGAGCATTTGCAAGCAAGCCTAGTATAGTGTTTGCAGACGAGCCAACAGGTAGCTTGGACCCGCAGACGGGAGAAAAGACAATGAATTTAATACTAGACCTTGCAAAGCAATATAGCATTAGCCTTTTAACCGTGAGCCATAATCAAAATTTTAAAAAAAAATTTGACAAAAACTTTGAAATCAAAAATAAGTCATTACATTTGATTTAACTTTTATTTATATCTTCCAAAGAGTTTTGTTAATATTTTAGTGCTTACATAACGAATACTTGACATTTAATTACTTTTTGTTTATAATTAATCAGAACTATTTTACCTTATTTATGGCTGATAATTTAGTTATTATATCAAACAATTTTAGCTTTCCTAAAGTTAATGAAGATTCAACTATTAAGACCGTTGTTAATGCAAAATCAGAGAGAGAACAAGTTGCAGAATATATAAAAAAGGTAAATTCTTTCCCTGTTTTAACGGAAGAGCAAGAAAAGGCACTACTTATAGATTTTTTTAAAAATCAAAATCCGTACTCGGGGCACCATATACTCAACAGTCATTTAAGGCTTGTTGTTAAAATAGCAATGCAATATCGCAAGTTTCACTCCTCAATGTTAGACTTAATCGCGGAAGGAAATTTAGGTCTTTTAAAAGCCTTAAAAAACTTCTCTCTAAAAAAAGAAGTTCGCTTTTCGACATATGCAATTTTATGGGTTAAAGCTTCTATACAAAACTTCTTAACAAAATCTATAACAAGCATTAAAGCAATTACTACTTCCTCTCAAAAAAAGTTATTATTTGGCTTAAACAAAGCAAAAAGAGAGCTTGGAATTGTTGATGGAATGGAAACATCGCAAGATAAATCAAAACTTTCTAAAATGCTAGGAATTAACGAGAAAGAAATTGCAAAATACGAAAGAATGATGTTTGAGATAAGACAAATTTCTACAAACGAACCTATCAATGGAGAAGAAGGAGTAATTGGTGAAAGAGGCGACTTTGTTTCAAACGGAGAGATGCTAGAAGATAAAATAATCCAAAAGTCAAATAATGATATTCTAAAAAAGAAAATCCAAATTGCATTAAGCAAGTTATCTTTAAGAGAATCCGATATTGTCAAGTATAGAATTTTAAACCCAGAAAAATATACTCTTGCTGAACTTTCCACTAAATTTAATATTTCAAAGGAAAGAATAAGGCAAATTCAAGAAAATGCTCTAAAAAAATTACGAGATATTTTGAAAGATGAAAAACATTTAATAAATTTTTCATAAAAAGCTTGAAACAAAAAAGTATTATCTATAAAGTAAGAATAATAAGATAATTTAAAAATGAAAAACGAAGTAAATAATGTAATAAAAGGGGCGACTTTAAATGAAGATGGTGCTATTTATGTTTTAAAAACAAAAGTTGTTTGCGAAGGCTCGTTGGAATATTCTAAGCATCCGAAAGTATATCTAAAAATTCCATTTGAAAATAAAAAAGAAACTAAGGTAGTATGTCCTTATTGCAAACAAATATTTATCTATAAATCGCAAGATGCAAGGTAAAATAAAGCAAAATTGCATAAACCTAATTTTTACAATTTGTATAACTTGTCTTGCATTTTGGATTGGCTTTACATCAAAAATTTATTTTTCTTCAAAAGCAAGCAGTTTTAACAAAGTTCTAGAATACAAGCTAAGTCAATATAAAATAAAAATTATTGAAGATGATGTAAATTTAAAATCTATTCAATCTTTCAATTCAGACCAAGACTTTACTGGCTATAACAAAACTCCAAAAACAAGCCTGCAAACAATTTCATATAATATAAACGAAACTCCAAAGGAGGAAGAGAATTTTATAATTCCAACCGAAGAAATAAAGCAAAACCCTTTGTTTTCTGGTAATTATTCTCAAATTGGTATTTTTGCAAACAAAGAAGGAGCAGAGGAAGTTATCAAAATTCTTGCATTAAAAGGAATTTTAGATGCAAATTTTACAAGCTATATAGAAACAAGGCAAATTAAGTCTAAAACTTTTTATTTAGTTGAAATAGGTGTTTTTCAAAGCCCCGAACTAGCACAAAACTTTTGCGATAAGCTGAAGAGAATACAAATTGCTTGTTCCATTATTGGTGTAGATTGATGTAGATTAGTCAAATTTAATGCTTAACAAAAATAGGTGTTTTCAAGTTAAACTTATAATTAAAAATGGTATTAAAAATATCCCCTTCTTATCTTTTAAAATTAATAATATTAACAAGCTAATAATGCTAGCAGTTAAAAATTCCATTCTATCAAAAAATACTGCTAGAACTATAAAAAAGCATATTTCTTGAATAATTTTTCTTTTACAAATGATAAAAAATACCAATCCAAAAAGTAATCCAGTTATTAGCTTCTCCGTGATTAAAATTTGGAGTAAATCTAAACCATTTGAATTATAACCTAGTTTTAAAAGTGATGTAGAAAGCAAAATCCAGTTTAGTTTATCATAAAATTTACTTTCTTTAAAGAAAATTAAGGTAGAAAGAAAAATTAATAAAATAGATAAAAATTTAATTATGAAATACCCATTTAGTGGATTGAATGTAAAAAATAATGCACAGAACATTCCTGCAAAAAACTCAATTAATGTGTATATCAATGGTATTTTAGCTCCACAGGAATAGCATTTTAGACCTTTGAGTATGAATTGAAAAAATGGAGCATAGTATGGGTATTTTAACTTAATTCCACAGAAAGAGCACATCGGAGGTTTTTCTATACCATTTATTGGTATGTTTCTTGGAATTCTAAAAAATAAAGTTGTGCCAATGTTTCCAAAAATTGCACCCAAAAAAAAGCAAATTACTTGTATCATAAATGTTAAAATTCATCTAACCATTTTGGCTCTCCTAAATTTCCACTTAGCGCATCTAGTTCTTCTGGCTCTCTCCCATTTAAAGAGATTGAATAAATTCTAGATTTGTCATTTTTATCTTTTTTCATAGAAAATATTATTGTTTTACCTATTGGAGACCAGCTTGGGTTTTCTATTAAAAATGAAGAATATAATGTTTCCTCTTTTGTACCATTAATGTCTGCAATTTTTAAGTAAAATACACCAGATTTAACATTCACAAATACAACTTTCTTTCCATCTTGAGAGACGCTAGGAGAGTAATAAGCTCCTTCATCTTTTGTGATTTGTTTAAGGTTGCTACCATCTATATTTATCTCCCAAATTTTCGGCTTTCCTGTTCTGTCTGATACAAAAATTATTTTTTTATCATTGTCAAAAAATTCTGGAGCCGTGTTAATTATATTTCTTGTATTTGTGATTTTTTTTAATATGTTAGACTCTCTATCATATGTATATAAATTTGTAGAACCTTCCTCTGCAACCGAAATAATAACTTTTGAGCAGTCGCTTGAAATAGATGGAGAGAAGATTGATTTTTCGCTACCTAATTCCATTGGTAACTTTGTTATTGCTCCAGTAATTCTATTTGCAACAAAAATCTCGGAACTTTTTCTTGGCTTTTGAGAGATGAAAAAAACTTCACTTGCATCTGCACAGTAGCGTGGATTGAAGGTTATATCAAGGCCATTAGTGAATGCCGTTGCTTCTATTAAGTTATTTTCACGACTTGACAGTATAACTCTTTTAAATGGTTTCACACCAGGACGATTTGTTACTGTGTAAAGTAATTTACCGTAAAAAAAGCCAAATTCGCCTGTTAAAAATTCATAAACTTGAGTTGTTAATTTTTTTATAAATAAATCCTTTGTTTCTAATGTAAAACGGAATTCACTTCTTGCAACTTGCTCTCCTTTTAGGGCGTCGTAAATAGAAATTACTAAAATAAACTCATCATTTTTAAAACTTAAATTACCATTTAAAAGATAGGAAATATCCCGAGATTTTAAAGCCTCGTAATTTATGATAAAGTTAGAAACAGAAAAGCCTTCCATATCTTCCTCTAAGATTGGCATTAAATTTGGTTTTTCAAGAATTAGGTTTTTCATTTCTTGCCTTATTTGATTTGCTACAGAGATGTTTTCAATAGTTGTTGCATTAATTTTGCTTATAAGAAATATATCTCTATCTTTTAAATTTCTTTTAACGTCAATTTTTTTTGCTTGAGTGTTTGTCTCTTTTTCAATTATTTTATCAAATTTTTCTTTGCTAAAAGATATGTTAAAAATTAGCATTATAGCTATTATTATTTTGTAAATTGCCATATTTATTTCTTGAGTTTTTATTTTTTTACTATAACATTATATTAGATAAAATTAAAAATAAAGAAAAATATGTGGAAAAAGAGAGCAATAGTTTTAGGCTTTTTAGTCTATTTTATATTATTTTGGTTTGTGTTTTCTGGAATTTTTAACTGGACATTCCTCATTTTTTGCTTATTTTCCGTATTCTTTAGCTTTTATGTTGATAAAAAATTTTTTTTTGATAAAGACGAGTGTATAATCTTTCCAAGTTTTAGTTTTATTAAATATTTAGCTGTTATTGTTAAAGATGTGTTTTTTTCTTCCATATCGGTTTTAAAATTAATGATAAAAAATAAAGGAGATATGCCTGATCCTGAAATTGGAGTTATTTCACTTAAGATAAAAAATCTGCATGTTAGGTCTTTTATTGAAAATTCGGTTACGATAACTCCTGGCACATATGTTATTGATTCGGATGAGAAAGCTCTTTTAGTGAGTGCCATAAATAAAGAATATATGAATGATGTAATTGACAGAAAGTTTATCTCTAAAATTTACACTATTTTCAAAAAATTCAACTTTGACTATTAAAAATTTACGCATTAGTAGCTCATCTGGATAGAGCGTCGCCCTCCGGAGGCGAAGGTAGGCAGTTCGAATCTGCCCTAATGCACCCTTTAGGTTGTATTTTTCAACCTTAACTTTTTGGTATATAGGACTTTCTTGGCTTACTTCTGCGGTTTTAAAAAATTTGTATAAAGTCTTCATAATATGTGTCATCATTTTTTTAGGTATCCTTAAATTTTTAAGGAAAATTTTTATAGTTTAGTATATAAATGTGAGGTATGGAAGCAAAAAGTGAAGAATTTAATTCTGTTAAATAAGTGCAATTGTAGTTGAAAAGATTTTTAAAATAGATGTGAGTAAAGTGTTGATAGATTTGAAATTATCCATCAAAGATATATCAAAAGTAATCAGATATCCATAAAATAGATTTAAAATTTACGCTTAAAAATGTATTTTTAATTGTCAAGTAGTTTTAAAAAAATAATTTATAAAAAATGCTTGCATTTTAAAAAATATTCTTTCTAAAATTAAAACCCAAGTTTGTATGCTGTTGTTTGGGCATGGCTTGTGGAGTAGATATATTTTTAGTATTATGCAAACAGGATTACTTTTTGATTTTGAAGATTCGCCCTCCTTCGGTGAATTTATGAAATTGCTAGAGGATGGCATAAAGCAATCATTAGGTGAGAGCATATTTTTTGCTTGGTTTAGCACGCTCTCTTTTAAATCTTATGATGGTAATACTTTGCTATTAACTGTTAAAAATGAAAAAATCAAAAATTGTATCTTTTTACACTATCAAATAAAATTTGAACGAATACTTGAAAAAGCTTTTTTTAAACACTTTAAAAAGAGGTTAAAGAAATTTGAAATATTAGTTTTAGAAAGCAAGGAAGAAGTTGCGTCTTCAAAGTTAAATTCAAATTTCATCACGCTTGAAGCTTTTGACGAGAAGCCGACTTTTAACATGGGAATATTACTGGAAAAGAAATTTACATTCCAAAACTTCCTTGAATCAGAAGAAAATAGGCTACCTGTTGGTCTTGCTCGTCATTTTGCTGATTTAATAATAAATTCAAGTGAAAATGTCTTTCAAATTGCAAAACATTTCTTTATATCAGGTTCTATAGGTAATGGAAAGACGCACTTGGCACAGGCGATTGGTCACTTGGTTAAAGAGATGGGGCTGAGAGTTTTGTACACAACGGCGGAAAGGTTTTTATTTAACTTTCAAACCGCTATTAAGAAAAATCAATCTATTGAGTTTTTAAAGTCATTTCTAGGCATAAAATTGCTTATAATAGACGACATTCACTTCGTGGCAACCAAAAAAAAGACAATGGACGAAATTAAACGAGTTGCATATTCTATTATATCAGACGGCGGTTTCGTGCTTTTTTGCTCTTCTGGCTTGCCTTCCAGCTTGCCTATTGAAAGTGGGGATGTAAAAAACTTCCTTCTATCCTCACATTTAATAAAGATAGAAAACCCAACCGAGAGTTTTAGATACGAAATTTTAAAATTTAAGGTGCAAAAATCTAGTTATAAAATCTCCGATTCTGTCATTAAAATTCTTGCAACTAAAATTCAAACAAACATAAGGGAGCTTGAAGGAGCAATGGGTAGAATGGTGCTTCATAGCCAAATTCTTAACCATGAAATTGACCCAGAGGCAACAAAATTTGTAACAACTGACATCTTTCCTCATAAAGAACTTAAAAAATTCTCTATAACGGAAATTCAAACTAAAGTCTCTTCTCATTTTGGAATATCATTTGAAGAATTAAACTCTAAAAAACGAGTAAAATCAATTTTAAAAGCAAGGCAAATTGGAATTTATATTGCAAGCAAACTCACAACTGCAAGTTATATAGAAATTGGAAAGTGCTTTAAGAGAACTCACTCAACTGTTATACACTCTATTAGGGCAATAGAGAAGGAAATGCTTTTAAGTAAAAGCTTTAAAAATGAGATTGAGATGATTAAAGTTTGCTTAGAGCAGTGTATGTGACCTTTAAATATATTGTTATGCATTTGCACATTAAATACTTGTATGATTTGTACGATTGTTACATTTGTATTTGTAGTCAAAAATTAATGGGCTTGAATGTGGTTTATTTTGAATAGCTCTGCTTATATATATCTTTTGTATAACTTAACCTTAGAAATTTGAGACTCTCATTTAACACTCTTTGCTAAGAATGCAAGTTGTTGTAAATTTTTATTTGAGGGTATTGATTTATCTTTCAATTTTTTAATTTAAGGCAACCTCAACTTTTACAAGATGAAGTACTTTTTTTACTAAACCTTCACTGGAAGGATTGACGGCAACTTCAATTTTAGAACCAATTTTCTTAAGCCCAAGAGATTTAAGATAAAGTTTTTGCTTTGGGCTAATTCCTATTGAACTTTTAACTTGAGTAACTATATATTTTTTCATAAAATTCTTTAAGTAAATATCACTATTAGAATGTTTAATTATACAAAAAAACATATATGTCAAGTTTTTTTAATTAATACTTCGCAAAAAAAATGCTTGACAAAATGAAAAATATATAAGATTAAAGTTTGTTATCTAAAAAAAGCCTTTGTGACGGAATTGGTAGACGTAACGGACTTAAAATCCGTGGAGCTTACGCTCGTGGCGGTTCAAGTCCGCCCAGAGGCACCAACTTTTTTCCTAAAAAGTTTTCAATAGTGGTAAAGACTTCATCATCGTATTTTGTTTTTTCTATTACATTCCAAATAATTTCATCAAAATTAAATAACTTACAGGCGGATATAGTATGAGAAATACTTCCCAAGTAATTGCTTGTGACGAGGGTTGTTTTTACCTGAAAAAGATTGCATAAATCAGTTGTTAAGTCTAACATTGTTTTTGAATTTGTTATGGGGCTACAAATTCCTCCTGCCATTTCAATTAAAACTTCTTCTCCTTTATTTATGCAGTTTTGAATTTTGTGAATACAGAAATCTAAAACTTCTTTATACTCAAAATGCACTTTCTCAAGCAAACTTGCTATATTTGGAGAAGTTGGTTCTTTTAAAAAAATCTTTGTTATCTTTTTTGCATTTTCCATATCAACCTCAAGCCCAAGAGTTAAAAGAGCCTTCCCCACATCGCTCTCTTTTATTTCTTTTAAGTCAAAGCCAGAAATTATTGGTTTTAGGTAATTTATTTTCTTGCCATTTACAATTCCTTGATTTAACAACTTACAGCAAGTAAAAGTTTTGCCGACGCCCGTGTGCACTCCGTTTATTATTTGAATTTTTTTCATATGGAACTTGATATAATAGTTTATTTAATCGTTTTAATTGTTTTTACAACTATAATTTTGAAAATATTGAAAAAAAAACATGATTCTCATAAAGAGGAAGATGAGGAAGCGGAACATGAAATTGAGGAATATGAGGAGCAAACTATTATTTGGCAAAAGGAACATCAAGAAGAAGATGAAGGGGATGAGGAAGATAGGCGTGATATATATAATAACAAAGCTCCTAAAAATAAAAACAAAAAGTCTTACCAACCAAAAAACTATAGGGGGACGGATATTGAAGTTGCTGGCTTTGAAAGTGCGGCCGACCAAAAGGCTTTAAGAGGAGAAACTTTGACAGATGAGGAAAGGCAAGAATTTAATAAGGAAATAGAAAAAGATAAGATAGATGAGGGAAAGCCAGTAGAAACACCAAAGATGGACCCAGAAACGCTTAAGAGTGGAATAGCCTCCATTAAGTCTGCACTTGAAAAGATGATGCTTGAAGTTAAGGAAAATTATAATGCAACAGGCGTAACCTCGGCAAGAGATAACAGACGAAACTCTGTAGATGATGTTAAAGAAAGGGCAGAGAGTAAGTCTCGAGAGCCAAAAAATAAAGATTTTAATAGAGGAGATTAAGTATTTTTTATTCTACAAAAAAGATTGTGAATTTATAAAAAAAGATTGTGAATTTTTTGAAAGCTATCAAAATCTCTCTTTCCTAAGTCCTGTTCAAAAGAAAGTAAATCTTCTCTTGCTTTTAAACATGTTTCATGAGAGGGAAAAATACAGTCTTCCTCTTTTAACAAAACTTGAACTTCGCAAGCTCTTTGTAAGTGATATGCGTAAAAAAGTGCTTCCCAAATTGTTTTTCCCATTGTTATAAAGCCGTGATTTTGCATTAGCATTACGTTATTTTCCCCTAAGTCTCTTATTAATTGCTCTTCTTCCTGTTGTGGCGTTAGCACTAGTGAATTATAAGAATGGTAGGAGACTTTTTCATAAAAGTGTAATGCATGCTGGCTTGCTGGCAATAAACCTTTTTTGCTTGAAGCAACGGCGATTGTTTCTTTTGTATGAAGGTGAATAATGCAATTTACATCTTTTCTTGCTTTGTAAATTGAGCTATGAATTGCAAACCCTGTTTTATTAAAAGGTTGCTCCTCTTCTTTAAGCATTAGAACTTTACTTACAAATTTTTTTCCAAATAGTAAGAATAAGTCATCATAAACAGAGGGAGACCTATCTTTTGGCATTAATTCGCCTGTTAGCTTAAATTGCAAAAGGTCTTTTGGTTTAACATACTTAAACCTAATTCCAAAGGGAGAAAGCAAAAATTCATCTCCCGCCTCAAGCCTTGCAGAAAGATGAGTGTAAGTTAAGTCGTCCATTCTTAACTTCCCAATAATTCTATGAAGCTTGGATAAGTTTTTTCTAATTTCTACGTTATTCATTTCAGTTTTATTTAATTAGAAATGTATATACTCTATTTTTTGAATTTTCAAGATATTTTCAATATTATTTATAAAGAACTTCTTGCGGAGCTTGTTGAAAAGGGGTTGAAATTAATGTGATTTTGTTTATAATGTTTAATTAAATTGAAATATATGAAAGAAATAGAGCCTTGCATTATAGAATTGACTATTCTTGACATTTGCCACAATTACTTGAATATACAGGCTGGAAGATTGTTTCGCAGTGCTTTATATAGTTTAGAAAGAGACTGCATTACACAAGCCCATAATTTATTAGATAAAAAAGACGGTCTTGCTCAGTATTTTAATCAATGTAAGTGCGAAGGGAAAGATTTAAAGTTGGAAAGGTTAAAATTTCAAAGACATAATTTTGCTAGTCATTATGGGGGAGAAGAGGAAAAAATTCTTAACGAACAAAATCCAAAAGGCAAAAAGGAACTTCACACAAAAGGTAAATTTTTATTTTTTTCATACTTTTTAAAAGGCACAAAAGAGCAGATTTTAGAATATTTGCCAAGCTTGAATAATGATGTTGATTTACTGGATGGAATTACATTAGAAATGAAAGGGAAAGATTGGCGTTTAAATATTGATGCTAACAATAAACAACAGTTAATAGAGGAGTTAGAAAAAGAAGATTTTGAATATGGTGCGATTTATGATATAAAGACAAATCATACCTCAAAGAAAGAATTTATAGAATATTTTAATAGTGCTAAATCCTCTATTAAGTATAGGACGGAAGAGCCAACAAAAATAGGATATAATATTATTTTGGATAGTATTATATTGTTATTTCATTATTATTATAAGCATTTTAAACACCCCATTGTAGTAGAAGATGGAAAAATTGATATGCAAAAATTTCCATACCCTTCCTTAAAACAAAGGGAATACCCTTTATTTGATGAAAAATATTATAGAAATTACTCGAATTACAGTGAAGAACAGTTTAAATATTTTTTACAGGATGATTTTGATTTAATTCATAAGTTAGTTGAGGAGTCAGCTTTAAAGCACTTCATTTTTAAGAGGTAGAGAGGTTTTACTTCCCATCCCCCCCCACATCTTTGAAGTTATCTCCACCTTCACCACCAGAGGAAGCATCACCCGAGCCTGCGTCCCCTCCTTGTTTGTAAATAGCTTCACCAACTTTCATCGCTTTTTCTTGCATTCTCTCCACTCCTGCCTTAATTTCGCTTGCAGTAGCGTCCTCACGAGCAAGAATTTCTCTTAAAGAAGTAATTTCTGCCTCAACTTCGGCTTTTAGCCCTGCATCTATTTTATCCGCATTATCTTTTAGAGACTTTTCCGTTTGATATATAATGCTATCTGCTTCGTTTCTAGCGGTTACAAGCTCTGCTCTTTCTTTGTCTTTTTCCGCATTTGCTTCTGCTTCTTTTACCATTTTTTCAATTTCAGCGTCAGAAAGCCCAGAAGAAGACTTAATTTGAATTTTCTGCTCCTTTCCTGTGCTTTTATCTCTTGCGGAAACATGCACTATACCGTTTGCGTCAATATCAAATGTTACTTCAATTTGAGGCATTCCACGAGGAGCGGGAGCTATACCCTCTAGATTGAATTCTCCTAGGATTTTATTATCACTACACATTTTTCTCTCCCCTTGAAATACACGAATGGTAACCGCAGTTTGACCGTCCGCCGCTGTAGAAAATACTTGCGATTTTTTTGCAGGAATTGTGGTGTTTCTTTCAATTAAAGGCGTCATTACTCCTCCCATTGTTTCAATTCCAAGAGTTAGTGGTGTAACATCAAGAAGTAGAACATCTTTAACATCACCTTTTAGCACTCCACCTTGAATTGCGGCACCAACGGCAACAACTTCATCTGGGTTAACACCTTTGTTTGGCTCTTTTCCAAAGAAGTTTTTCACAACTTCAACAACACGAGGCATACGGGTCATTCCTCCTACCATTACAACATCTGAAATGTCATTTACTGTAAGCCCTGCGTCTGTAAGTGCCTTTTTGCAAGGTTCAATTGTTTTTTGCACTAAATCCTCCACTAAGCTTTCTAATTTAGAGCGAGAAATTTTAAGGCTTAAGTGCTTTGGTCCTGTTGCATCCGCTGTTATATAAGGTAGATTAACCTCACTTTCCATAGCAGAAGATAGCTCAATTTTTGCCTTTTCTGCTGCTTCTTTAATTCTTTGAACAGCTAGAGGATCCTTTTCTATCGCTATATTTGGGTTTGCTTTTTTGAATTCACTAACGATATACTCTTGAACTTTGTTATCAAAATCTGCCCCTCCAAGGAATGTGTCTCCATTTGTAGACTTCACTTCAAATACTCCATCTCCAATTTCAAGAACGGATACATCAAATGTCCCTCCCCCTAAGTCGTAGACTATTATTTTACCTTCCTTCTTTTTATCAAGCCCATATGCAAGTGCGGCCGCTGTTGGTTCGTTTATAATTCTAAGAACATCAAGACCTGCAATTTTGCCTGCATCTTTTGTGGCCTGTCTTTGAGCGTCATTAAAATAAGCGGGGACGGTGATTACTGCCTCTGTTATCGCCTGCCCTAGGTAACTTTCTGCTGATGCTTTAAGTGAGCGAAGCACTTCCGCAGAAAAGGCTTCAGGAGAAATTTCCTTACCTTGTTTGTTTTTTATCCATGCTGCACCATTTCCATTTTTGAAGATTTTATAAGGAACGTGCTTGATTGCTTTTTGCGTTTCCGCATCTTCAAATTTACGACCAATCAAACGTTTACCTTCAAAAAGAGTATTTTCAGGGTTTGTAACTGCTTGTCTTTTTGCTGGCTCACCAACTAAAATCTCTCCATTATCAGCATATGCAACATATGAAGGAGTTGTTCTTTTTCCTTCTTTATTTTCAATAACTTTTGCTTGGGTTCCGTCCATAAACGCAACACAGGAGTTTGTGGTTCCAAGGTCAATTCCAATAACTTTAGACATAAAATAATAAATAAGTTCATATAGCTTATTTAATTTTAATTTTTCACCTTTCAAGTATTTTAAATAAAAAATATGATTGAGATTGAATTATTGATTATTTCAACAAGATTGAGGCTTAATTTTAGCTTTAAATAAGTTTGTTTAAGGGGAAGTTTTAATATTTTATTCTAGCATAAATATTAACACTTCTTCCCATACCTGGAATGTATGAGGTTTGTTCCTTATATTCCACGTTGAATGCATTTTGAAGAGATGTTCCAATTAAAAACTCGTAGTTTGATAGTTTTTTTGTGTAGTCTATATTAAAGTTCACAAGGCTATATCCATTTGTTTTTTCGCACAATCTGGCGTCTATACAATCTTTTGCACCTGAGAGAATTTGAGTTATTGTTGGTTTAGTATTTGCATTTGAACCAACAGGAATGAAGTTATTTCCTGTAATTAGGTTTGAATAACTTCTAAAATTGTCTCCTTTTACAGAACCTACAGAAACACTCTCAACTCCAATTGAAATACCATTTTCAAATTTCCTTGCTACCTTTAAGACAAGTTTTGATGCTGGGATTTGTAAAATTTTATTTCCATTGCTCTCTTTTGCACTTAAAGTTGAAACAGTAGCAGAAAGTAGATATTTACTAGACTGATACTTCGCCTCTAGCTCAATTCCTTTTAATTTTACTTTATCCAAGTTTTGATACTGATAAGTTAAGAGTGTTGCAGGAAAATAGGAAGAGCATCCTGTTTGTTCTGGAGTGAAACCATTAAAACATTTAGGGTCTTGAATTATAAAGTCCTTTATATCTTGAATAAAGTAAGTGAAGTTAAGTGAAGTTTGGCTGTTATCTTCTAGTAAATCTTCTTTTAGGATTTTAAAGCCTGCCTCATAGTTTTTAGAATATTCTGGTTTTAAGTCTAGATTTTCAATTAATTTCAATCTAAAACCTCTAACATTTACTATATCTCCCTTCGCAAAAACTTCTTTAACTAGTGGAGATCTATATCCTTCCGAATATCTCACAAAAGGAGTGAAACCGTTTATATCGTAAGATACAACTACTTTTTTTAGCAATTTTGAGGTATGCTTAACTTCCTCACCTCCTGATTCAAGGTTGTAGTAGTCTTGCCTTAGGCCAAGCAGAACTTTTAAGTTATTGTACTTTAGTGCATTTTGGAAGTATAATCCTTCATTTCTGGCACTTCCAGTTGGATATATATTTGCCCTATCTGTACCTTGAACTTTTTCTCTATCGGCAGATTGAGTATCTTTTGTAAGCTCTGCTCCGTAAAATATCAAGTTTTCTATATTTGAAGTTTTATATTGATATTTACCATATGTATTTAAACCATATGACGAACCTTCTGTTTTGTCTACTCTACCATCTTTTAAAGCAACTTCCTTTATGTTTGTTTTGTCATAAAAAGCTTTTATATTAACTTGTTCAAGCTCTAACTCTGCTTGAGTTCTTGCGTTTGTAAGGCTTTTATCAACAGGTTCCCCTCTAAAGTTGCTTGCAAGCCTAAATGGGTTTGATGTATTCTCACCATCTTCAGTAAAAACGGCACCTTGAATTTTAAAAAACTCTTTTTCGTTAAAGTCTTTTTTTAGCTTTAATATTGCATTTTGAGTTTTGTTTTCAGTATATTCTATTGTTTTTGTTTTTTGATTTTTAGAGATTTCTTGCTCCTTTGCCATTTTAAAGTCGTTATTTCTAGTGAAGTTGTAAAGCCCTAGAATAGAATATCCGTTTTCTTTTACAAAAGTAGAAGCCCCATAATTTTGCATATTTCCATTTGTGCTATAGGAGGAAAATATTTCATTTCCTTTTTTTGCGTCTTTGTTAAGTGCAATATCTTCTACTTCTTTCGTTCTTAAGTTGACAGAACCAGCAACAGAACCGCTACCTTCCATAACGGAGTTAGAACCACGTATAACTGAAATTTCACTAAGCATAAAAGAAGATATGAAGTTTCTACCTTTATACTCACCTCTAAAGTTGGATTTTGCTCCGTCTATTTTTGTTGTAATTCTTGTATCCTCCATTCCACGAATTTTAAATTCTGAGTTAGAACCACGAATGCTACCTGTCCTTTCAACATTTGGGAGGGTTTTTGTTATATCTCCTATGTTTTTGTTTGGATTGCGGGTGATTTGCTCTCTTTCAATCAAATCATTTGAAGTCATACCTTCTGTGATTTCAATTTTTTCCGTGGTTATGTAAATTTTTTTTTCTTCTAAGGATTCTTCCTTAGTGTTTGCAAAGCTAACTAAAGGTAAAAATATACCAAAAAATAAAGATTTTTTCATTTTTTTTCAATTAGAGTGCTCTCTTTTAATGTTTTTAATAAAGCGGTTTGAGTCTCATTTATCTTCATAGAAGTTAACATTTGACGGGCTTCCGCATTATTAATTTTGTTGTCGGTTTGCTCATTGTATGAAGCTCTAAACCTATTAACCTCATCGTTGGAAAAGTCTAATTTTCCTTTAAGTTGAGATTGCAAAATACTTGAGAATATAATTTCTCCTTTAATTTGGTTTTTAAAGGAAGATCTAATTTCTTTTGATGTGATTGCTTTTTTTATTGTAGGGTTTTTATTTAGAATTTGATTAATTTCATTTTCTATTTCACTTTCTGGTATTTCAAATTCGTTTTTCTCCGCCATTTGAAAGATAAGCTTTTCTTGAATTAAGCCTTCAAGGGCAGTTTCTTCTATTGAATTGTTTGGAATATTAGGGTTTAAAGCCTTAATTAACATTGCTCTTATTTCAACATCACGAGAGGTAATTGTATCTTCTCCCACATTTGCAGATATTTTAACGGTAAATGCAAAAACCTGTAAGTAAAAAATAAAAAAAATTGAGATAAACTTAAACATGTTTTTTAAAGATTGAAAGGAATATATCGTCTAATGTTGGCTCTTTTGTGGATACGTCTCTCACTTTTAAGCCATAATTATTAATTAAATTTAAAAACTCGTCAATTGAAAAAGTTAGAGGGTTGTATGTTAATTCAATTAATCTTTCCTTATTATTTAAAGTTGCGTTTTGTAAGTTTATTTTAGATAAATCCGCTCCATCTTCCAAAAAGACTGATATTTTTTTACTATTTAATGTTTTTAATACATTTGGTGTTTTTTCATTTAAGATGATTTTACCTTCGTTAATAAAGGCAAGATTATGGCAAAAATTTTGTGCTTCTTCCAGATAGTGAGTTGTGAGAATTATTGTTTTACCTTGTTTGTTAAGTTCTAAAACATAGTCCCAAAGGCTGTTTCGTAGTTCAATATCTACTCCCGCTGTTGGTTCATCTAGTATTATTATCTCAGGGTCGTGCAATATAGCCTTTGCAACTATAAGGCGACGTTTCATTCCTCCAGATAGCATTCTGGTATTTTTTTTAAGGTGTGGAATTAAACTTAAAGCAGAGCATATTTCTTCAATTCTAGTCTTTGCTTTTTTACCATAAATACCATAATAACCTGCGGTAAAAGTTAGATATTCATACACTGTAAAGAATGGGTCTAGCAAGACATCTTGCATTGCCGTTCCTACTAACATTTTGCATTCATTTAAATGAGCTTTTGTGTCTTTACCTAAAATAAAAACATCTCCGCTTGTTTGCTTTATAATTCCAGCAATTATGTTTATCATGGTTGATTTACCTGCCCCATTAGGACCTAATAAGCCAAAAATTAAACCTTTGGGTATTGAAAGAGAGACGTTTTCTAGTGCGTATCTTGAGCCATATTTTTTAACTAGATTTTTCAAAACTAAAGCTTCGCTTACGCCCTGCATATGAGAACAGATATTTTTCTAGTATTAATTAATTATATTATTAAAGTCAAGTATTTTTTATAAAATTTCCTTTAGGGCTTGTATCAAACTTAAGGCTTGCATCAAAAAATAAATATCCCTTCTTTAGTTTTTTTGCTAGGTTGTATTTTTCAACCTTAACTTTTTGGTATATAGGACTTTCTTGGCTTACTTCTGCGGTTTTAAAAAATTTGTATAAAGTCTTCATAATATGTG
>JBILVD010000072.1:0-5508 GCA_044370655.1 Candidatus Deianiraeaceae bacterium
TAGCTGTTTTTAAAGCAGGTAAATCTTCACAAAAACACCTCATTATTTTTTTAATTTTGTATGTTGATAATCTGCTGTATTTCATGGTAAAAGTTAGTAAAATAAAATATTTTACTAGTCAAGACCCATGAGTATTATAAGAAAAGACAAAAGATAGAGTGTATGTTTGGCTTTTTTAAACATTACAGAAGAATCTTCTCAAGATTTGAAAATCCTAAATCAAGGTTTCTTTCCTTTCTTCATTTTGTTAGAACTTTGATGTGGTTAAAATAAATTTCTCAACAGAGCCTAGAAGAATTGAAAAACAATATAAAATTACAAAATACTTTACCGATAATTATCCAGTTTATAAAGAACTAATTCCACATAACAAACACAAAATAGGAAAGCAATTCACACGACAAATAGAAAATCTTAATGGAAGAATAAAGCATTACATCAAAGGCTTTAACGGAAGAAGCAAAAGTTATTTCAAAATAGAGAAGATTGCTGTCAATGTACTTAAATTATTCTTTTGCGGTGATGTTAATTAATATTTTTAGAGTTGCAAATTTGTTTATACCTAAAAAATCTCTGCCATTTAGAAAGCAAAAAAGCAAACATAAGTAAATAGTTGCTTACTATTTAACGTAAATTAGCTTTTTCCATCTTTAATTTTTGTATTTTATAATCTTTCAAAGTCATTTTTTTTCTAAAATTATTTTTACTTTTATTATCATTACTTGGCTCTTCAACCGATATAATTTGAGAATTTATCCCACATTGTGCAAGGCTCAACATAGAATTTAAATCGCTTTCATCTTCATGAAACTCTCTAAAAATCCAAATATCATAGCATAGAAACTTTGCTTTTTTATCTTTCACGAACTCACAATTAAGTATTATTTCTGTTCCAAAAACATACTTCTTACCACTGTATTCGCACATTGGCAACTCTTTTTTACACTCTTCATTATCAGGATTTGCTTGACAAAAACTAATCAACTCTTCAATTGTGATACCAGAATCTTGCAATGCACTTATTATCGCTTCTTCAATTGCATCATAATTAAAAACAACATCTTGTATACTCTCCTTACATCCCGAGAGACATTCTTGATTGCATATTTGTTCTTGATTAACATAATCACCTCTCCAACTCCCAAAAAAACAAGTTAGTTTCATTGCTCCATATTTTCCCTTGCAATTAATCATAGTCCCGCTCTCAAGGAATGTATTAGATTGAGTAGAATTAGGAGGGAAGGTGCAAGAATCTTGTTTTGGGAAGCAAGTTCCGCTAGAACTTAGTAAAACTCCATCTTTTGTGCAGGTAAGTTCAAAAGTTTCCCCATTTTTAGTTGTCTGTTTATCGGGGCATGTAATGTGAGCGGATGTTCCAGGATGGATTATTTCCTGCGGAACTTTATAATTTAACTTTTTTAACGGAGAAGCATCGCATTTTTTATCACAGTAGTGAAATGGTTTAACCTTAAGCAAGGCACCATTATTACAAGCTAAACGGTAAGATTTTGCTGGATTATACTCGAAATTACGTGAACGTTTTGAATCTACCGCAGGTAATTCTCCAAAAACATAGTTATCTTCTTCACAATTTACAAGAATAATCTCGCCATGTTTTATTTCCTTGTTATTACCACTTAATAAAATTGCTGTAGGAATTTCTTCTTTAGACGGTAATATAATGCTTGAAACATTTACAGTACTTACTTGAGACGAATAGCAAGATTGCACATATCCACCTTCTGAATATGAAGGTACATTAGAGGTTGGTGAAGCGATTGCATTCATATTTACAAATAAAAACAACAGCAAAGTTTTAACTGGAGTTTTATAAAAATTATTACCAAGAAAAAAAAACATTAATTTTTTTTAAAAATACTTGAGAAAATAGAAAATCAATTTTATATTAAGTCAATTGTTTTTTTAGTTTTTTTAAAAAGATGTTAAATGAGAGTGTGAAATTACAAGTTTCAAAAAAGGCAAAAATACACAGCACAACTATATTTCTTGGAGGAGAGGTTGTAATTGAAGACGATGTTGAAATTGGTCCTTACTGTGTAGTAAATGGAAATATAATTTTAAAAAAGGGAGTAAGGCTCACAACTCATATTGCAATATCTGGTAATACGATAATTGGAGAAGGGACGGTCATACATTCTTTTGCATCAGTTGGCTCCGTTCCTCAAGATGTTAAGTATAAAGGTGAAAAATCTTATACAGAAATTGGAAAGAATAACATTATAAGGGAGAATGTTACCATAAATTCAGGCACAGCTCAAGGAGGTTTTTATACTAGAATAGGTCATAATAACTTGTTTATGATAGCCTGCCACATAGGGCATGATTGCCAAATTGGAAACAATTGCATAATAGCAAACAATGTTGGAATTGCAGGGCATGTTATAATTCAAGATAATGTAATTGTAGGTGGAAATTCTGGAGTTCATCAATTTGTAAGGATTGGTAAAAATTCTATGATTGGTGGAATGAGCGGAGTGGGGCTTGATATCCCTCCATTTTCTCTTTATACAGGTAGTAGAGAAAATAAATTACGTGGATTAAATCTTGTTGGTTTAAAAAGACACGGTTGCTCTAATCAAGAAATTAAAAACATTAAATCTGCATATGAATTTGTGTTTTCTAATTCTAATATTATTGAAAATGCAAAATCCTTACTTGAAAAAACAAAAGATGAAAAGGTTAAAACACTTTTACAATTTATTCTAGATGGAGGTTCAAGAGGTGTTTGTAATTGGGATGGGGGAGCAAAAGAACAAGCAGATGTTTAAACTGTGCCTGATAATAGGAGGAGGAAATCTCCCTTTTGAAATCTTGAAACATTTTAATAAAGATGAAGTTTTTATCATCGCATTAAAAGAGGCAGAAGTTGAAATTACATCTCTACAAGGATATAATTTTGAAGTAATCAGCTTTGTAAAAGTTGGCAGAATAATTAAGTCTATAAAAAGTAGAGGAATTATTGATGTTTGCTTTGCGGGAAAAGTTCAAAAACCTAGTTTTACTAATATAAAACCAGATTTTAAAGGCTTATTTCTCTTATTTAAATTATTAAAATTAAAATTAAAAGGAGATGATAAAGTGTTAAGAACAATAATCACTTTTGCAGAAAAAAATAAACTAAAAATTAAAGGTGTGAGTGAAATTTGTAATGAATTATTAATGCCAAAAGGTATACTAACCTCCATTAAACCTTCTCTTATTGCAAGTGAAGATGGGCTTTTGGGAATGAATATACTAAAAGATATATCGAAGTTTGATATAGGTCAAGGAGTTGTCTTGCAAGAAAGTGTTGTTTTAGGAATTGAAGGAGTGGAAGGAACAGACAACCTAATTAAACGAGTAGGAGAACTTAGATATAAAAGTAAAAACCCCCCAATTTTAGTTAAATCCGCAAAAGTCGGTCAAACTTTAAAGATTGATATGCCCACAATTGGCTTAACAACTATGCAAAATCTAGCACATTCAGGTTTTGCAGGAATTTTTGTGGAAGCAGGAAAGTGTCTTTTTTTAGAGAAAGAGAAGGCTATTGATTTTGCAAACAGAAACCACATTTTTATTGTTGGAATATAGAATGTAATTTTATTTTTTTATGTCTTTTGAGGAATTTAAAAATCTTAGTGATATAAAGTTGCTTTCAAAAGATGAGCTTCCTAGGTTTTGTGAAGACTTAAGAAAGTTTTTAATTAAAACGGTTTCAAAAACTGGAGGGCATTTGGGAGCAAGCCTTGGAGTGGTGGAAATAACGGTCGCCCTTCATTATGTTTTTAACTCTCCTCAAGATAAGATAATTTTTGATGTTGGACATCAAGCCTATCCTCACAAAATTTTAACTGGAAGGAAGGATAAAATACACACAATAAGGCAAAAAGGCGGACTTTCTGGTTTTACAAATATTTTTGAAAGTGAACATGATATTTTTGGGGCAGGGCATAGCTCAACTTCTATATCCGCAGGGCTTGGAATTATGGCAGGCATATCATCAGGCTTTGTTATACCTTTAATTGGAGATGGAGCGATGAGTGCGGGGCTTGCATTTGAAGCGCTAAACAATGCATCTGATGTTGAAGGTAAGATGCTTATTATATTAAATGATAATGACATGTCCATCTCCCCTCCAACGGGTGCAATTAGCAAATATCTTTCTAGTCTTGTAAATTCTAAGGAAATGTTAGAAGTAAAAGACTTAAGTAAAAAACTTCTACCAAATAGTGTTTTAAAAGCAATGAAGATGGCAGAAAGAGGTTTAAAAGTGATGTTTGAAGGGGAGAATTTTTTTGAAAGCTTAGGTATATCTTACCACGGAGCTTACGACGGTCACGACGTTATCAATCTAGTAAATATACTTGAATATTTTAAAAAAACACTTGAAAGTAAAAACCCCGCTATATTCCACATCAAAACACAAAAAGGGCATGGATATTCTCACGCAGAAAGCTCTCCCGATAAATTCCACGGAGTCTCCCCTTTTGATATTGAAACCGGAGTTCAGCAGAAAAAAAAGATTACAAGCTTTAGCTTCACCGCTAGTTCAAAATTATGTGAACTTGCAAAAAAAGATAAAGATATTTTTGCAATCACTCCAGCAATGGAGGCAGGAAGCGAACTTTCTAACTTCTCTTCTTGTTTTAAGGAGCGTTTTTTTGATGTAGGAATTGCCGAACAACATGCTGTTACATTTTCTGGTGGGCTTGCACGAGTTGGCAAAAAACCTTACTGCTTTATCTACTCAACATTTTTGCAAAGAGCATATGATAGCATAATTCACGATGTTTTGCTTCAAAAGTTGCCCGTGAGGTTTATTATTGATAGAGCAGGTGTTGTAGGTGAAGATGGTGCAACTCATAATGGAGTTTTTGATATAGCTTTTCTTAGAATTTTGCCAAATATAGCAATTTGCAGCCCTTATTCAAAAGAAGAGCTTGAAAAAGCAATAGAGTTTAGTGCAGATTTTAATGATATGGCTTTTGCTATACGCTTTCCTCGTGGTGAAGTGGTTATAGATTTTTCCCCTAATGATAAATTTGAATTTGGAAGGGGGAGAATTTTGAGAGAAGGTGGAGAAACGGCCATTTTAAGCTTTGGAACAACAGTGAAATATGCAATGGAAATAGAAGAAGCTTCCGTTATTGATTTGAGATTTTTAAAGCCATTGGATGAAAGCCTGATAATAAAAGTTTTCACAAAGTATAAAAATGTCATTTTACTTGAAGATGGAAGCATTGGCGGAGTTTATTCTTCAATTTTAGAAATTCTTCATAAAAATCAAATCAGTGCGAATAATTTTAAAGCTAAAATATTGCCAGATAAGTTTATAGAACATGGAAAAATATTAGAAATTCATAAAGAATTAGGTATAACAAATTTATAAATACTTACCCCACAAACACAACAAAAGCAGAAACAGCAACAATCATAAAAAGAGATATAGGTAAAAACACCTTCCACCCTAACCTCATTAGTTGGTCGTATCTATATCTTGGAATTGCT
>JBILVD010000015.1:0-18427 GCA_044370655.1 Candidatus Deianiraeaceae bacterium
TAAAAACTTCGGATAAATCACACATTTTGACACATGTTCCTTTTACCTCTAAGTCTCCGTCTTTCAAACAATATGCTTTAAATGAATTTTGAACTATGTTTTTATCTAGAAAACCAAATGGTCTCTTACAGCGCAAGACAACACTTTCGTCAGTATTTATAAATCCAGATGGTATTTCCACAACATCACCTATATTCTTACCCCTTAAAGTGTCTAGATTACAATTTGCAATCGAGTTATTAAAATTAACCAAAAGGAAAGTAACCAAGATTATTGAAGTTTTTAGGAAGATCATATTTGTTAAAATTTAGTAATTAATGTAATTCAAAAAGAAATATAATATTAAGTCAACTTTTTTTTATTTTTCCATATAGCTTTCTTTTGAAGAATGTATAATAATTGATTGATTTATATCAAAATTTAAAAGCATTGCAAGGCAAGATAAAGTTGAAAATAAAAATGTCCCTCCATATGAAATTAATGGAAGCGGATTTCCAACAACTGGTATAAGCCCTGATGTCATTGCTAAATTAATTATAATGTGAAAAAAAATAAGGCAAGTTAAACCACCTGAAGCAAGGCGAATAAAATGGCTCTCACTTTTTACGGAAACACTAAAACCAAAATATAAAATATAAGAATATAATAAAATTAAGGAAATGCTTCCTAAAAATCCAAACTGCTCAGCAAAAATTGTAAATGCAAAATCTGTGTGACTTTCTGGCAAAAAGTCCAAACTTCCCTGCGTTCCTTCAAAAATACCTTTACCTACCAAACCTCCGCTTCCAATCGCAATTTTAGCTTGAGTGATGTTATAACCTGCTCCAAGCTCATCTTCACTAGGGTTTAAAAAAGTTTTCACTCTTTGTTTTTGATAATCATGCAAATTAGACCATATGAAAGGTATCATAAATAATGCTATAAGAAATGCTATAAAGAAGTATCTCAAGTGAAGCCCAGCAAGAAAAATAACAGAAAAACCAATTAAAGCTAAAGTGAGAGAAGTTCCTAAATCAGGTTGTTTTAAAATTAAAGCAATTTGAAAAAAAATCATACCAAGTGGCACAAAGGCAGATTTTAAATTTTCCGCTTCATTCTCTTTTAAAAAATGATAATATCTTGCTATCATCAAAACTGTTATTATCTTAGAAATCTCAGATGGTTGAAAGCGAATTATCTTAAGGTCTATCCATCTTCTCGCTCCCATAAAAACGTCACCTACAACAAAAATAGAAAGTAGTAATAAAATAGATGCAAAAAACCCAAATGGAGCAAGTTTAATAAAGTATCTAGGGTTTAAGCTCACAATGCAAAAAAACAAAGGTAAAAATGCAATAAAATAAATCAATTGCTTAATTGAGTGCATAAAGCTCACTGCCATTAGGTTTATAACCCCTATGCCAATCATTAAAAAAACTACAAGAAATGCAATCTTATTAATGTTTTTTATATTATGAAAATAAAATACTTTCTTAGAAAAGCCTTTATCACTTTTATTTAAAGTCGTTCCTCCTCTAAAAATTCTGTCCTTCGCTCTTTTGTTTGCAAGCATTATTTTTTATCAATCAATATAGCTTTCTTAAAGCATGCAAAATTAAAATGAAAGTCTTTTTTTAAAAAAACTTGATATTTCTTTAAATTCAATATTTCTTTTAATAACTATACTAACAAATTTTACTATGGAGCGTAAGGTATCAATGTTTATTATATTATTTTTAAACACAAATCTAATTTTATCAACACTCTTCATTCCCATTTTTATCTTAATTTTTGGCTTTATGTATGGCTTCAAAGGTCTAACATTGTTGCTAAATAAAGTGATTTTATTTTCAATTTTATCTAGTTGCATTTTAACATTAATAGCAATCATCTATAAATTATTCAAATTTTATATATTTACTAAATCACCTTTAAAACTCTCTCAAATTGGTCTTGAAAATAAAATTTTTTACCCAGTAGAAGAGACAAAATTTGCAAAACAAATAAATTTTTTACTTACAGAATTAGAAAAGAACATATATTTACCAAAAAATTGGCTTCAAATTTATATTATAGAAGAAGATTCGAATAATATATACTCATTTGGTAACTCCAAAAAAGGATATATTTTTTTAACCTCCAGTATTTTAGAAAACTTCCTTTCATTTTCAGAGACACAATACTCATCTTGCCTTTGGGCACTTCAATCTGTTTTCACTCATGAAATTACGCATCTTTATAACTTTGATTACTGCGTTGCAGAGTATTATTTTTTAAACAAAAAACTCATTGATTATTTTAGTAATTTTTACGTTGAAATTTTAAATGGGATACATTTTGTAAATAATCTAATTTTGCCAATTACAATTTTAAAAAAAGCATCAGATTTAATATTCTTTTTACCAAATTTATTGCTTAAAAAAATCAATTTACTTGCAAATAAAGTCTTTTGTTTAAACGAAAAATTAATGCATATTATAATGAGAAAATTTGAGATTATAGCAGATAAAAATGCTATTAAAATTGCAGGAATTGAAGGTTTTAAATTCTCTTTAAACAGCTTTCAAAATTACTCAAGCACGCTCTCCTTCCATTCTTTAAAAAAATACAGGGAAAATCTAGCAGAATTAAAGATTAACCAAGAAAAACTTACTTTAAATTTAGCCGAAAATAAAAAGCAAATTTTGGCACTTTATCTGTTTGTTTTATTCTTAAATCTACTCATCATTCTATTGCTTAACTAAAGCTAAAAACCTAAATTTTTTAATGATTTTAATTCCAAAAAATCAAAAAGTGTAAAAAAACTCTTGACAGATTGAAAAATATATATACCACTTTTTTTATAACTTAATGATTAATATGAGTTTAAAGCCTAAGAGTGTGAGTTCTAGCTCGTCTCTCAAAAAAAAGAAGTCCACCACTTCGCAAAGCAAGCAAAATGTTTTGCCAAAAAAAGCTGTTTTGCTAGACAGTTTTAGCTATGCTGACTTTTTTAATAACAAAGAGCCATCTAAGGTTAAAATCTCATCTTCAAATGAAGTAAAAAAAGAACAAAAAACTAAAATTAATAAAAATGACAACCAAAAAACAAACAAAAGAAACACAAAAAAAGAAAACGGAAGTAAAGCAAAAACCACAAAACTCTCTTCTGTTGAAAACTCCAAAAAAGGAAATGAAACCCTCGATAAAAAAATCTCCAAAGAAGTTAAAAAACATAGAGGAGACTCAATTCAGCCAAAAAAGCAAAGTGTTAAAAAAGCCAGTGTCATTAAAAAAGGAAGTGTCGCACAGCCAAGCATCTTTACAAAGCCAACAAGTGTCGCAAGAAAAAAATCCTCAATCATCATCACAAACAGAAAAGATGAAAAAACCAATAAAAAAACAGGTACCTCAAATCCAAAAGCAAGAGTCAAATTTGCAAACTCCAAAGCCAAACTCAACTTTACTGACACAAAAACCAAAATCGGAAGTACGATTAAGCCCCAAAAATCAACCTCTTCAAAAACCAACGGAAAAGAAGAATTCGAAACTAAAGGCAGTCCTAAAAGCAGTCACTCTAGTTTCTCTAGTTCAAAGAGTAAGACAAAACTCAAAATTAAAAAAGGAACTAAAAAAACTTGATAAAAAACCAAAATGAAAAACGCATACAATCAAAAAATACAAAAGCAAATAAAAAGGCTTGAATTATTTCCTGATAAGATGTATCTTCTAGAAGCTATCAGGAAAATCATTTTGGAAATTAAAACCTCCAAAGACATTTTTAAAACAAAAAAAAGAGTTGGAAATGATTTCGTGAAAAGAAAAACAAATTAGTAAATTTTATTATGTCTTTAACATTTTTTTCGGTTATATCAAACTCGAGCTTGTTTTTTAAATTAACTTTGTTTTTATTAATCGTAATTCTTGTTTGGGAATGGGGCTTATTTCTTGAAAAATTTGGTATTTTCAAGCTAAAAATTTCACTATCCGAAAGCTTCAGAAGAGAGTTTAATTCTGGAGAAATGCTAGATAAAATATACAATAGGTTAGCGGAAAAGAAAAAAATATATTCACCTTTAGCAAGAGTGTTTTTTTCGGGAATGAGGGAATTGAACATGAGTAATATTAGAAATATAGACTTTAGTGCTAGATACTCGGATAATATTAAAAAAAACATAAGAGATAGAATTTATTCCTCAATGGCAATTGAAAGAGCAAAAATTATAACCGAATTAAAATCTGATATACCAAACTTTTTAGTTTTAGCATCTATCTCACCATTCATAGGTCTTTTAGGGACGGTATGGGAAATTATGTCCACTTTTTACTCATTAAACACTTATAAAGTTGTCAACCTTTCCCTTGTTATTCCAGGTTTAGCACAGAGCATGTTTTCTTGTATTTTAGCTATTATAGTTGCACTTTTTTCCATATTTTTTTATAATTTTTTAATTACAAAAGTTAATAATTTTATTGAAGAGACGGAGGTTTTTTCACACGAATTGACAAATATTTTAGCAAGAGAGCTTGATATGCTAACAAATAATGCCTCTAAAAGAGCTTTAAAAGAAAAAAAGGCTCTCGCAAGCGATGATGAGGATGATGACGATATTTAATTTAATATGATAGTAGTAAGATTTCCCCCAAGTCCAACTGGATTTTTACATATAGGAAATGCAAGAATTGCAATTATAAACTGGCTTTTTGCTAAAAAAATGCAAGGAAAAATCCTCTTAAGATTTGACGATACTGACACAGAACGTGTAAAAGAAGAATTCAAGTTCCAAATGAGGGAGGATTTAGCATGGTTAGGGATTGAATTTGACGAATTCTTCGCACAATCTTCAAGGCAGGAAGTCTACAAAGAAGCATTTTCAAAATGTCTTGATGCAGACTTTATATACCCCTGCTATGAAACCGAGGAAGAGCTAGAAATAAAACGCAAAATCTCCCTTGCAAATGGCAAACCTCCAGTATATCAAAGATGTAATTTTACAGAAGAGCAGAAAAAAAATCCCCCCTACTTTCGCTTTAAATTAAGTGGAGAAAAAACCGAGTGGGAAGATGAAATTCAAGGGCATATATCATATGAAGTAAAGGATTTGTCAGACCCTGTAATTTTAAGAGCAAACGGCAATTTTATGTATACATTTTGCAGTGTAGTGGACGACTTTTTAACGGGAATAACCAATATAATACGTGGAGCAGACCATATAACAAACACAGCAATACAAATTCAAATCTTTAACGCACTTTCAAAATGTTATAATCGACCTTTCGTAACCAAATTCGCACATCTTCCTCTATTTCAAAGTAAAGAAGGTAAAATTTCCAAAAGAGTGGGAGGGTTTAGCATAATGGAAATGCGTAAAAATGGTCTTGAGGCGGAAGCAATCTTAAACGTGCTAGCAAAAATAGGACTTTCTTACTACGACGATACATTCAAAACAAAAGCAGAACTAATTAAAGAATTCAACATAAAATTCTTCAATAAAGCACAAATTTACTTTGACTTCACGCTTCTTGAAATCTTCAACAAAAAATGTCTTGCAAGTAAAGAATTTGATGAAGTAAAACACCGCTTAAAACCTAATATAACCATAAGTTTTTTCAACTCAATAAAAGAAAACACCTCTTTTTTACAAGACATTGACGAATGGTATGAAAGACTACATAATCCGCATTTGTCATTCAAGGAAATTCTATCCACTGAGGATAAAAACTTCACAAAACAAATTCCAGCTTTAATTTCTCATTTACAAGATTTTAACTGGCAAAACATTCTCACAATTTTAAAAAACCACTTTCCAGAAAAAAGGGGGAAGGCTTTGTTTTTACCTATAAGGCTTGCATTAACAGGCAAAGATAGCGGCCCTGAAATGCAATTTATAATAAGCGAAATAGGGTTAGAATTATTTAAAAAAAGACTTACATAAACTTTGTTAAAATTACCTATCTAGCATTTTCTTAAAAAATCAAAAAAAGCTTGACAGATAATCTCATTTAATTATAATACTTTTGAAACAATTTACACTCATTATGAGAACTATTTTACAAAATTCTGTTAGTTTTTTAGGGCTTGCTATTTTAGGGCTTGCAAATCTATCAACTTCAAATGTATTTGCAGGCGGATTTACAAGCGGCAAAGGCGCTTATGACTTTACAATAGAGTATATGGGCAAGCAAACAAACAAACTAGAAGGCAAAAAATACAACAGTGGAGTTGAAATCAACAACGACTTTGGTATTACAGAAAATCAATCATTAGGTTTTGATGTATTTATAGACAGAGACGCTGGCTCAGATCAAACTCAAAGCTTTCAAACACGTCATAGAATGAACTTTAAATATAACGATAGCATAAGCTTCGGCTTGCAAAACTCACTTGGATTTTTTGATAATAATAATGGAACATATAAAATGAGATGGGCTTTAAGAGGAATGGTGAGGCATGACACAAAGTCTGGTTTTTATAAGCATTCAAGGCTCGAAATAGAGCATAGAAGATTTTTCTCTGAAGGAAGCTTAAATGCAATGAGGTTTGATGTAAGAACCAAGTTCAGGCTTACAGAAAGCATTGACCTACTAATTCGTGTTAACACTTATCTAAAATTCGCAAGTAAAGATTATGTAGAAGCTATAGGGAATGATTTGGCAAGCGAATCAGGAATTACGCAATACTCTCTAAAAGGCTTAAAAGTTGCAGACTCCGAAATTTACTTTGGTCCTGAATTTAGGTTAAGTAACGACAGTATGGTTTACGCATATGCATACAGTCAACTTAAATCCGCACCCGCAAATAAAAGTAAAGCAAAAGGTCTACTTGTAGGATACTCTATGTCATTATCGTTATAATTCATTAATAATTAATTTTATCAAGCTCTATAAAAGAATAATATTAAATATTAATTTTGAAAAAGGCTTGATAAATATTTTTTTCTATTTTAATTAAAAATTTGAAATCACTTATTTTGTACTGTTAATGTTTTTACTGGGGAATTTAAAAAATTGTAAGGCTAAGTTCTTGTGCTTGATTGCAACATTATGTATACTATTTTACTTTAATAATTCACTTGGAGCTCCTCCATGTCACCCACGAGATCATGAAAATTACAACCTTACAAATCACGGATTTGCAAATATTATAGATGGAGTTGTAGGAATAGTTTCAGACCAACTTTTAGGAAAGCGAAAAGGGGCAAATTTCACGAGTATATTTACAGGCTCATCTAATTCTTCTAATGTTGATTTTGGAGATAGATTTTGGAATAATGGAATGATATACAAAATGTTTATGTCATTAACTCAAAACCCCAACTTTCAAGTAATTTTTTATCTGTGTGTAATTTTATATGTAGCCTTTTTAGGAATTTCATTTTCAGTAGGAACGGCAGGTTTGTCAGCTAAGGATATGATTCAAAGATTCGTGAAAATTGGTATTATTATCTTCTTCACAACACCTACTGGATGGGAAGCTTATCTTGAATTGATAGTTAAAAATGTGCTTGTTTCCGCCAGATACTTCAACACTGCAATAATTGCCTCAATGTATAATCTCCCAAATGAAGCTATTAAAAATCCTTTTCAACCAATTGATATGGTGTTTTCAATAGTTTTTCATGAAGTTACTTGGATAAAAATTGCCTCTTTAATTTTTTCTGGCTCACTATTATTTACTCTACTTTTGTTAGTAGTTTTAGTTTTTGTAGTTTTGATATGCCTCTTAGTGCTTATCAAAGTTGGAATTTTATACACAACAACAATTGTCATCGCAACAGTGTTACTTTGCATAGGTCCCCTGTTTTTTATTTGTTTGCTTTTTGAAAAAACAAGAACCTACTTTACAAAATGGATGCAAAATTTAGTAGGTGTTTTTATGCAACAGTATATGTTATTTTTAGGATTTTTCATATTCTGCGTCATAATAACAAACTTAATTAAAGGATTATTCTATTTTGAAGTATGTTATGCTCCCGTTATAACATTGAGTTTTACAGTTAAAACACCAACAGTCTTCATTAATATCTTAGATGCAGTCTTCACAGCCGTCAACTGGATACCTGGAGTGAACCTATCCGCAGTAAAAATTCTTCCTGAATATATAATAAACAAAAAATTACCTATATTTTATTATTTCATGCCTATAGGTGCAACATTTGATTTACCGGGAGACATATTCACGGGGGCGGCTTTGTTTATCGTTACTTCTATATTCAATAAATTTGTAGATGTTGTAATGGGGTTAGGTAGCGAAATTGCAGATGCAAACGAAACAAATGCAGCCAAACTTGCCCCAAAGGCCGCTCTAGATAAAATAAATAAAATGCAGACCGATGTTTCAAAATATGCAGGTAAATTCACTGCTGGCATCGCAACAGGTAGCGGTATAGTTCAAGGTTCTCATTGGATGTTACAAAAAAGACAAGCTTGGCAAAGCAAAGCTTCGGACGAATCTGATAAATCCTTAACATCGCGTGCAGGTAGGTTTTTTGCAAGAGCTGGTTTAAAGGTTACAACGCCGCTTGGTGCAGCTGCTGGTAATGTTGAAAAGTTTTATCAATCTGAGGCAACTATACAAAGAAATCGTGCTACGGTGGAGAACTCCAAGATAGTCAATGAAACAATGAAGGCGGAAATTAAAAAACTAAAAGATAGTGGTGCAATAACGAACGAAAATCAGTTAACAGACGACCATAGAAAATCTATAAAATCTGCCGTTGAGACCGAATTAATGAAAAGAGGATTTACGGGTGAAATTGACAAAAATACTAATAAGGCGACTAAATTTAGCGATATAAGTAAAGAAAAACAAGACATACTGATGAATGATGCATTTAATAGAAAAGTTAAAATGCACGGATACAACGATTTAATTGGAGCGGCGGCAAATCGTATTCCTGGATTAAAGCAAGTTAAGGAATTTGAATTATCAACCAAAACCGCAGAAAGAGATATTGATAAAGTCTTTAGAAGCGTTACTCCAGAATCTCGGCGTCAAGAAAGGATAAATCGAAGTTCAGGAAAAGTTGAAAAAGGTATAGCTGAGATGATAAATTCATTAGGAAAAGCAAAAACAACAATTTCAAACTCTCCAAAGGAAGTAGTAGAGCAAGTTAAAAATCTTCCACAAAACATGAAAAAAGCTTCGGCTTATACAACAAAAACATTTCAAAACCTTAGAAAGCAAGTTAAAAATCTTCCACAAAACATGAAAAAAGCTTCGGCTTATACAGCAAAAACATTTCAAAACCTTAGAAAGCAAGTTAAAAATCTTCCACAAAACATGAAAAAAGCTTCGGCTTATACAGTAAAAACATTTCAAAACCTTGGAAAGCAAGTAAAAAATAAGTTCTCAAAAAAAGATGATGAATAAAAAAATAATTTTAAACTGGAAGCAAAATGGTAGTCTAGGCAAGCTTTTAGAATTCAAAAACAATTGCATTAAAAATCCAAATGTCATTCTTCTAGCCCCATTTCCATACATTATTTTTGCCTCTTGTGAAAACTTCTATCTAGGAGCTCAAAATGTCAGTAGCTTTGAAAGAGGAGCTTTTACAGGAGAAGTAGGGGCAGATATGCTGGCAGAAATTGGGGTTAAGTACTGCTTAGTTGGGCATTCTGAGAGAAGGCAAATCTTTAATGAAACGGAAGAAGAAATCTCTCTAAAAATCAAAAATCTCAAAAAAGTTGGCATAAAACCAATTCTTTGCATAGGGGAAACCTTAGAAGAGAGAAAATCTAACACTTTTTTTGAAAAACTCTCAAAACAAATGAAAATTTTTGAAGATAGCTGCTTACTAGCATATGAACCTGTGTGGTCCATCGGAACTGGGCTTTTGCCTAAAGAGGAGGAAATTGCGGATATAGCAACTTTTATCAAAAATAATTTTGGAGTTGAAGTTATATACGGTGGTTCAGTCTCAGAAAAAAATATAAAGTCAATTTTACACATTAACAATCTTGAGGGATTTTTAATTGGAGGAACAAGCCTTGATTTGCAAAAAGTTAATCAAATAATAAATGATATTACTAGGAATTGACCCAAGTTTAAACTCCACTGGTTATGGAGTGATTAAAGCAGAGAATTCTCGCTTAATTTACATAAATTCAGGAATTATAATTCATAAAAAAAAAGATGACTTAAGTTCAAAACTTCTAAACATTTCAAACACATTAAAAAGCATTGCAAGTCAATTTAGCCCCTCTATTGCAGGCATAGAAGAGACTTTTGTAAATTCCAACTTTCAAAGCTCCTTAAAACTAGGAATAACAAGGGGGGCAATCTTGCTTACCCTTGCAGAGCTTGAAATTAAAACCTTTGAATTTTCTCCTAATTTAATCAAAAAATGCGTCACAGGGCAAGGAAAGGCAACAAAAGAGCAGGTTGCATTTATGGTAAAACAACTTTTAAGCAACATACCAAAAGATAAGTCTTTTAAAACAGAAGATGAAACAGATGCCCTAGGAGTTGCAATTGCAAGCTACTCTTCCAGGAGTTTGATTAAATAAATGGTGGAGGTTAACGGACTCGAACCGTTGACCCTCTGCTTGCAAAGCAGATGCTCTACCAACTGAGCTAAACCCCCAAGGATTTTTGTGTAAATAGTTTTAATAATATATTTTTCATTTTGTCAAGCTTTTTTATCAAAAAATTTTGGGCACTGCTAAAAACAAATAGATAAAGCAAGATGCTTGTTAAATAGCAAGCGTAAGCTTGCTATTATCATATCTTGAGATTTGCTATATCTTTTTGTTCTTCTGTTAAATCTTGCAAGATAATGTCTTATTATAGAATTCTTAGATTCAATTAAAGCTGTTTCTTTTTTTGTTCTTTCGTGTTTTTGTGATATTTTTATACAAGAATATACTTCATACTTATCAGTACAAAGATATTCTGTATTATATAGCATATCCCTAAATAGTTGATATTTTTCTATTACACAATAAATCATCAATTAACTCATAAACATCGTTATATTTATATTTATGATTTCTATAAAACTTCTTCATACTTCCCCACATTTTTTCTATAGGGTTAAAATCAGGGCTATATGGAGGAAGATATAAAAGATTGCACCCCTTACTTTCAATTAACTCTCTTGTCTTTTGAGATTTATGAAAGGAAGCATTATCCATTACTATTACCTGATTTGGTTTTAATTCAGGAAGTAAATTTTCTTTTATCCAAATATTAAAACTTTCTGTATTTGTATATCCTTCAAATCTAAACGGAGCTATAAATTTATTATTTAAAGAACCCGATATTATCGTTATTCTTTTTTCATTTGCTTTATTACCATACTTTTCATCAAACAATCTTTTTCCTTTTAATTCGTATCCATACTCTTTTTGTATATTTAAATCTATTCCGCTTTCATCTATAAATATAAATTCTCTATCTTTTAATGTTTCTAGTTTTTCTATAAACTCTTCTCTCAATTTTTCATTTCTTTCTCTATAAAGCCATGACCTTTTTTAAAAGAAAGTCCTGCTCTTTTTATAGCCCTGTGAAGTACCGATTTAGATACATTACCTATCTTTTTTGTCATATCAATTATTGATAAATGATTATTTTCTTTTACAAATTCCTTTAATTTTTCTAAATCTTTAATCTTCTCAGGTCTTCCCGTTTTAACTTTTTTTTGAATATTTAAATTACCCGTAGCTTTATATTTTACCGAATATCTTCTAATGGTAGAAAGAGAAACATCAAGCTTTTCCGCTATTTGTTTATGTGGAATCTTTAATTCAAAGCATTTGATTATTCTTGCTCTTAAATCTAAACTATAAGGTTTTGACATTGTTTTTGAATTTTATTAAATCAAGTAAAACAAAAGTCAAGAGTTTAGGGATATGCTATATACAAAATCATAAAACTTAATGCCTAAGTTTAAACTATTATAGTAATGGCAAGCATTATACAATTCTTGCCCTTCAAGGCTTAGCTCTTGTTTTATTGCAAAAAGGATTTGTTGTTTTAATTGAAAATTACGCATAAGGGGGGTAAAAAATGCCTGTTATCATAAATGGGTTTTTGGCTTTTCTAATATGCCATTTTCTGCTTGTGCCTAAAAATAGGTAAATATCTTTTTGCTTCATTTCATCAAAATATTTTTGACTTAAAATCTTTTTAATTTTATACTCATCACTTCCATATTTTGCAAGCAATTTTCTTGTTAATTGATAAATTTCCCAATCAATAATTCTAAGCCTACTTGAAATTCCATTCAAATCGGTAAATCTATACCAAAATTTAAAATCAGAAGATTTTTCGCCTATTTTGATTTTAAAAGATTTTAAAATTGAAGGTTTGAATATTGAAAGCGAAAGTCCGTAATTTTGAAAATCTTCAAGTAAAGTAGATTTTTCATAATAAACATTTTGTAAAACTAAATTCTTTCGTGCATACCATTTATCTGAACTTGAGATATGCTCAAGAGGTTTAATTGCACTTAGTAATTTATAACTTTCTTTTCTCGGATCCGATAAATCTTTTATGCAATCAGCTTTAATATACTGATATTTACTATATTTACTTGCTTTTGGAAGTTTTCTAAAATCAATAGGGTAAAGCCTTATCCAGCTTCCATCTGATAAAATTCCTGCAGTGCATACCAGTTCCTTATATTTTTTTGAGGCAATGGGATATGTTTTCACCAAAATTAGAATTTTCATTTACAAATAAATGAAAAACACTTAAATAGCTAATTTAATTTCTGTAAGCAAAAAATCCTATTCCTACTGCAAACCTAAAATTATTGCAAGTTTTTTCATTCTCCCGAATTACTCCCGTTTGGGAGAATTTTGGGAGAAGTGATTCTTTGGCTTTTCGTAAAATTTTGTTATTATAAATTCACTGAAATTTATTTTCAGTATATGTTATTTATAAAAAATGAGTTTAGTAGTTCTCATAAAAAACTACTAACAAGAAAAGAAACGGCAGATTTGCTTGGGGTTTCCTGCGGAACTCTTGCCGTTTGGGTTTCCTGTAAAAGGTATCCTTTACCTTATATTAAGGTTGGAAGGCTTGTGAAATATGATTATGAAGATGTTCTTAAATTCTTGGAATTGAGAAAGAAAGATGGTAACTTTATTTCAAAAATATAAAAAGGAAAGAATTTGCAAAAAAATATAAAGGCAAGCCAAACCCTAACCTTGTAAAAATTGGAACTAGCTACACGGTGGAGGATTTAGCAAGGCTTTTTAAAGTATGCAGGAAAACCATCTTAAATTGGCACAAAGAAGGACTTTGCAAAATTGATGATAGCTTTCCTTTTATGTTTAATGCCTTAGATGTTAAATACTTCATAACTGGGAAAAGAGCAAGAAAAAAGTTCACTTGTGATTTAGACGAATTCCTTTGCCTTTCCTGTAAAGCAAAAGTGAAGGCAAAAGAGGGAAGCCTAAAGCCTGTAATTCACAAAAACAAAAAATGCTATATGCTTTTTGGAAGATGTGAAACTTGTGATAAACCTTTGCGTAAAATGGTTTCAAAAGCTTCACTTGGTGAAGAACCCCCAGAAACTTCAAAAAACACAGTGAAACACTATTATAAAGGTTCGCCTTCCCCAGTTAAAACTTCCACTTACAATCAATTTTCAAAACTATGTCAAATTTAAAGAATTTTAAACCAAAAAATGAAAGAATTAAGAATAAATATTTCAAATTCTTACAAACCGCAAAACAAAAACACATTAAAAGCGTAGACCAATCCCGCAAAAGCCTTATTAAATATGAAGAGTTCTCTCATTTTGCAGACTTCACAGTTTTCAAGCCCGAGGTTGCAATTGCTTTTAAGGAGTATCTTTTAATGCAAGTTTCAAAACAAAGGGGAGAGCCTTTTAGCCAGCACGCACTTAATAGTATTCTACAAAATGTTAAAGATTTCCTTGAATGGCTTTCATTTGAACCTAGTTATAAAAAGTATATCAAACTTACTGATATTGCATACTTAAAGCCTAGCCTTAAAGAAATGGCAATGGTAAGAAGGCAAAGTTTTGTGAATTTTGCTTCTATAAAAGAACTTGAAAGCCTTGTATTTAAACTTCCAAGTGAAACAGATATTCAAAAAAGAGATAGAGCAATAATCGCCTTCACACTTTTAACGGGTGTAAGGGACGGAACTTTGAAAGGTTTTAAGTTGAAGCACATAAATCTTGAGAAGGAATTATTGCATCAAGACCCGAAAGAAGTTGAAACAAAATTTAGTAAGGAAATTTATACTTTCTTTTTCCCAGTTGATTTTAGAGTAAAGCAGATTTTTGTTGATTATTACAACTTTCTCATAAAAGAAAAAGGTTTTACGAGTGAAGACCCTTTATTTCCAAAACTTGAAAGCGTTGTTTCAAATGAATGCTTGCCCCTTCCACCTGTAATGACAAAACAGCATTATAAAAGCACAAACCCCATAAGGCAGGTTTTTAAGGAGGCTTTTATTAAGGCAGAAATGCAGTATCATTCACCTCATACATTTAGGCATTCACTCGTTGCTTACGGGGAAGAAATTTGCAGGAACCCCGAAGAATTTGTAAGCTGTGAGCCAAAATTTAGGACACGAACATGTTTAGAGCCACCTTCACAAGTTATGGCAAATTAGAGGTTTATAAGCAGGGAATTGTTATGAGGCGGATTAAAGAGATAAGGTAACAATAGGAGGCTTTTTTAAATCTTTCTTTATTTTATTAACCTGTCTTCTATTTAAATAGTAGCAAAAATTACCAATATTGGTTTCAAAGTCAACTCTAATGATATTTGAATCTTTAATTATTTTTAAATCTTCCTCCATATGTCTTTTAGATTGTAAATTATCTTTCGCTTTTAGCTTTTTTGGATAATTTTTAAATATAATCAATTTTATATCTCTTCCATAATGTGGAATATATTGTTTTTCTTTATTTTCTAAAATGAATTCATTAAATATAATTTTTTTGCATATATCTCAATTGTTTTATCTATATAATTTTCGCATATTAAATCAATATTAATATAAAAATCCATCTCATGTAATATCTCTTCTCTATTGTTTGGATTACGCCACTCTTTGTTAGTTTTAGAGAAATTAACATTAACTATCTTAATTATTTCCTTTCTTTTAATTGTTAAATAGAGGCTTAAAATTACCGCACTAACAGTTCCAAATGCTATAAAAATATTAACTATTAAATTTAAAATATTGTAAGTTTCGTTCGTCATAATTAAAGTCTTTAACATTAATGAATTAAATTAAAAATCTCTTTAAAATACTTTTCAAATTCTTTCTCCGAAGTTTCGTTGTAAAAAATACCTTTAATTTCAGTGTTGTTGTCGGATTTTTGATTTAAACTTTCCAAAAACTCTTGCTTCCAACCTTCCTTAGTATTTTTAAAACCCCCATCAGTATTTTTAAATTGGTCTCCTTTTGGTTCAATAAAAATTTGAAGCTTAATATCATTTGCAGTGTTTTTTAATTTAGAAAGTAGAATAAAATCAGGCTCTGTTCCTTGCCCCTTTTTATTGTAAATTTTTACCATTTTTTCATTTCTTATTAAATGAAAGTAATCGCATTTTGCTTTTATTTCTGCGTAACGCTGTTTAATAAAATTAATAAGAGCCTTTTCTTCACCCGTTGTTCTTAATAAATCTTGCACCATAAATTCTTCCCCGCTAACATCACACTTCTGTTCTTCCTTTAATATAACAAGCTCTTTATCTCTTAAAATATTAGAGATTTTATCACTTTTGCCAAATTCTTCCGTGCCTTCGCATTCAGTGTAATTTGCAGTAATTCGCTCCTTCATTTCGCAAAGAATTTTTTTAACTATATCTAAACTTGTAACATTAGTATTAACTGATATTTCCAAATTTTTTACTATATCAAGAAAATCATTGCGAGACTTAATGTTAAATCTATTTTTCAAATTTTCAAAACTAAAGAAATGGTCTAAATCCATCGCAAAAAATATCTTGTTTTTATCAATCTCTTCAAATTTTATAATACTTTTTGCTAAAGGTGTGGAAATAACCTCTTCTTTCTTTAAGATATGGCTTTCTTTAGCATCAAAATCATCAATATGGAGGTCTATCCGCCTTTCAAGTTCATAACTCTCAAATGCTCTTTCAAGGCTTCGTTTTTTAATTTCATTCACATAAATTCTACCTTCCTTGTAAGCCTCTGTTTCCTTAAATTCATCTTTTACCTTCATCGTGATAAACTCCCTTTTTTCTGGCACAATACCTTCTTTTATAAGTGCAGAATTCAATTCGTTTATATACTTAGATTCCTTTTGGCAGTGATAGTGCATTTGCTCCAAAATTCTAAGCTTATTTCCTAAATCGCCATCAAATTTCCTTGTATATTTCCCTTCTTCCGTCTCAAGCACAAATGGAAAATACCTCGCCCCCCTTCCTATAAGCTGTGCTTCCTTCACGGTTTTCGCCTCACTTCTTGTTTCGTAAAGCCTAACGATATCAAATAAATTAAGCACATCCCAGCCCTCATTTAGCCTTTCACAATCGTAGACAATTCTTATCTTATTCGTCTCCATTTCCTGCAAAACTCTATCCTCCTTTTCATTATCCGTTGCAATATGCACCGTTTCGCTATTAAAACTTTGCTTTAAAATGCTAATCAAATTTTTGTCTTCAAAAAACTTCATCGCCTCCATAAAAACACCTTCCCTCGCTTCCAAGCCCCTTACATCACCTTCATTTAAACCCTCCATCCTTTTTAAAAAGTATTCCATCGCCCCCTTAGTTTTGGCTTTAGTATCAAGCTTTGCAAGCACCACAGGTTTTAAATTAAGCCCCACATCACCCGCAATAAACCGCCTATATTCATTTACAATCAGGGCAATTAAAGTTCTCTTAAAAAGCCTTTCTTCCTCCTGCGTTTCACTAAAAGTTGTTTGAAGCGTTAAAACATCCTTACTAAAACCATCCTCTCTAAATTTGATAAAATCGTATTTGTAAATGAATTTATCCTTATATTTTTCAAGAAGCTTTTCATCCTGCATATCAATCGTCGCCGTAAATTGAAGCAAAATGTTCTCCTTATTCACATTCAAAATCTTCTTCACCGCCCCTTCCCAACTTTTCACTTCCTCCTTTTCGCTAACAGTTTTCGCCTTCGTTTCGCTGTTTAAGTGGTGAGCCTCATCTGCCAAAATCACAATTTTCTTTTCCTGCAAGTCCTCCAAAACAAGCTTATTTTCCTTAGGCTCGTGCAAATCCCCACTTAGCATTTGCAGGCTTGTAAAGATGATGTTTATGCACTTTTCAGGCACATAATCAAAATTAGAAACCTCATTAATTTGCATATCTTTATTAAAAAGATACTTCGGGCTATTTGCATTCAAAAAGTTTTCCTTTGTTTTTGTGATGATGTTTTTAGAGTTCACAAGAAAGATAAACTTATTATATCCCTGCTCAAATAAATAAAGCATTAGCCCTGCCATCATATGCGTTTTTCCGCTTCCTGTTGCCATTTGAAAGAGTAAATCAATAGGAAGAGCCTTATTCTTTTTTGTAAAGTGATAGATAAACCTTTTAAAGCCCTCCACCTGATAATGCCTTGAATTTGCTTTTAGGTTGGTGAAGCAGTCGGGAAGTGAACTTTCATCAAGCTTTTCCCTTGCAAATTCGTTTTCAAAGGTTTTATAGTAAATTTCACTCATAAAATTCTTTATTTAGTTTCAAGTCGTTTGCGGAAAGCTCGTAAGTTTTATCTTCCAATTCCCCCAAGTTGATGTATAAATGGTTTGCGTCCAAAACTTCCGTTAAGAGCCTTTTTTGCTCTTCCAAAGTTCCTGCTTTAAATTCTTGCAAGTTGTTTGCTAGTGTTTTGGGCTCAAAGTCGTATCTAAAAAATGCTTGTTTTTTTAACCTTTCGTAAAGTGAAAGAAGCTCCTCCCCGCTTTTTGCTTCTTCAATTTCTTCCATAAACTTTAAGTTCCATTTTGCAAGTTCAAGATACACAAAACTTCCGCCCCCTTGCCATTTATGGTTTTTGCTAACTCCCCCTTGCTCCCCTTCTAGCACTTTTTGAAGACGCACCTTCGTGATTGTTTCAATATAATCCATCTGCTCAATCATTATCCACCTTCTATTCATTTTGTGAGCCACCGCCCCTGTTGTTCCGCTTCCTGCGAAGAAATCAAGCACTAAGTCCCCTTCTTTTGTTGTCATATCTATAATTCTTGATATCATAAATTCTGACTTCTTGCCAAATTCAAAACTTACATCACCCTCTAAATATAAATTATTCAATGTAATATCATCCCAAAAATCACCCAGTAATATTGATATCTTATCTTCACCAAAAACCTTGTGAATTTTTTTTGCCAATGGTATACCTAATCTATTCTTATAAACAAAGAAGTCATTTCTATTTTTTGCATAATACACCTTGTTAGCATCTTGATATTCTACACTATTTTGAATTTCTTTATCATATTTAGTTTGAAATATTCTATTTTTATTTTTTAAAATAAAG